>JAIRNJ010000031.1 GCA_031258115.1 Treponema sp.
TTTTGCGGTACGAAGTGACGCAAAAACCTACAAGTGCAACAGGCTGCTAGGTGACACGGTCAGGACGGAGAACCTCGGCGCCGTTCCGGTAGATGTGGCGGGGTTTTTGGCCCTCAGGCAGATAGCAGTGGAGAAGGATACGGATAACCCGTTCCAGTGAAGATTGGGCTGCCGCTTCCTGGAGGGCGAAGAGGGCTAAATCCGGGCCCCGGCCGGAACGGCGCAGGGCGGCGGCGGGGTTTAGGGCATCAAGATCGGCGGTAACGGAGAAAATAAGGGAGATGATGTCCTCTTCGCCGAGGCTGTTGGCCGCAAGGATCTCATCGTAAAGAGCGGCAACCTGGGTTTCTATGTCCTCCCGGGTATTGAGGGCCCTGCAGGCTCCCCGCAGAGCATATACTTTTTTTCCGTTCAAAGGTTTCCTCCGGCAATAACATCAATAAATGTGGTAAATATAGTCAGAAAAATACCCCATACAATGGCAAAACCGTAGAGAAGAATTCCCTTTATCTGCCGTTTCCGCTTTTTTTCGGCCCTGGAGAACAGGATCAGAAGGATTCCCTCAAGGGAAAAAAGTATCAAAAGGCTTCCGTCAATCCGGATAAAGAAAAGCAGTGCGAACAGGGTACGATCCATCAGCATCTGGAAAGAGCCTGCGGCATAGGCATAGAGAAGCGCCACAGAGAAAAAAAACAGAAACAACGCTATTGCAGCGACCGGTTTCGAGAACCTCACCTGTCTTCTCCTATTCCCTTTTCATTTTTCTTCAACTATCATAGTATACAAAGGTTATATGTGAGGATGGTCCAAAATGTCAAATTTTGGAACAGTGGTTGCCCTTTCAAAACTTGAGTTTTGAAACAAGTTCATGTGATTGAGTCCGTAAAACCGGTTATTTTATAGACAAACGAGGTTTTTTCTTTATGAAAAAATTTTTTCTGGTTCTTTTTTTACTGCTTATTCTAGCCGCCGCCGGTTTCTTTTTCGGCTGGGCTCAGCTTTCGGTTCCCCCCGGTTCCTACGGGATTCTTCAGTCAAAAACGCACGGGCTTGATCCAAATCTTGTCCGGGATGGAGAATTCCGCTGGATCTGGTATAAGCTTATTCCGGCCAATGTTTCAATTACGGTCTATTCCCTGCAAAATGTGGAGTGTGATATAGCTCTCAACGGGAGGCTTCCTTCCGGCGAAGTTTACGGAGCTTTTGCCGGGCTGGATACGGATTTTTCCTATAACTATTCGGTACGGGTCTCCCTGAGTCTCAAGGAAGACTCTTTGCTTGAACTTGCCCGGGAGAAAAAGATCTCAAGTCAGGAGGATCTGCGCTCTTATGAAGTCTCTCTGGCGGACAGTATTGCGGCGTTTATCCCCGGAAAATTGACAAGTGGTGATTATGATATGGACATCGAAAATATTCTAAATTCAGGTTCAAGCGCCCGTCTTGAAGAGGAAATCAGAAGCCGCTTTCCCTATGTGGATACTTTAAACCTGTACTTCCATTCGGTAAGGTTTCCGGATATGGTTCTGTACCGTTCTCTGCAGAGTATCTATGGGGAATTTCTCCGGAAACAGCAGGAAATCGGTGCGGAACGGCGGATCAATACCAGGGTAAGGCTTGACGAATTGGCCCAATACGGGGAGCTCTTGACAAAATACCCCATACTTTTACAGTACCTGAGCATTGAGCAGGGCGATACGGTGGAAAAGTAACCATGCAGCTTTACAGCTTGTTATTCCTGAGAGGAGTCTATTAATGCGAAAGGCTCAGGTCCTTTTTTTGTTTCTTTTTTTAATGATTTTTTCTGTTTTAGAGGCCCAGGAAGATGATGAAGAGATTCCGGAAGATGAGATTCCCATCGATATCTATGATGATTTCAGGCAGGATCTCTATTCCAGGGGGGATCAGACCTTCAATATTTCACTGGGGCCTATCTTTCCTACGATTTTTCTCAATAATGCGGGAAAAGTCATCGACCACAAGATGTTTGTGCTGGGGGGTGAAGGTTTTCTGTCCTACAACTATTTTCTCAATTCCCACGCCTTCATAGGGCTGGAACTTGCAGGTATGTTTATCCAGACCGCTTCGGAAAACATGTATTTTGCAGTTCCCATTTCCGGGCGTCTGGGCTGGCAGTTTATCCTCTCCCGTTTTGAATTTCCTGCCGCGCTGTCCATCGGTATGGTTTCCCAGCAGTATGTGGAACAGCGGAATTTCGGGTTTTTCCTGAAGCCCTCTGTGGCCGCTTATTTCCGCTTTAGTCCCGAATGGTCTTTCGGCCTGGATGCGAGCTGGTGGTGGGTACCTCAGTGGACGAAAAACGAGAAAACGGACATATATGGCAATTTTATGGCCACATCCCTCGCTGTCCGCTATCATTTCTAGGTTTGAGGCATAAAAAATGATAATCTTAAAAGCTGAACCGAATATAAAACGCAGCCTGATTCTGACAGTCATGATCCTCTTCCTCTGTGTCTCCTGTTACGACCCTATTTTTTATACAATTTCCCAGGAATCAAAGCCTACGGAATCCAAGATAAAAGGCACACCCAGTTCCATGGTGCTCTTTAGAAACGGAGTCTATGTGGCAAGTTCCGATCTTTACCGTTACGAAAAGCAGGGCGGCGGCAATGCCGGCTGGAGGGACATCCCCGGCCCCGGAGGAAAAATAGTCTCTCTGGCGGCTACGGGCAAGGCTCTCTATGCCCTCAGTTTTTTGGATTCCAGCCTGGCGGGTCTGACTCTTTTCAAAAGCACTTCAGGGGAAGGAGGGGACTGGGCCAGGGTGCTGCCCTACGCAGGAAACAGGGCGCTTTTTGATAAGTACCGCTTCATAGATTCCCTTCATGCCGATGAGGAGAGTGTATTTGTGGGCATAAAAAATGAAGATCGCAATGATAATGATGACGATGATACAGCCTACGCCGTGGCCTTTGAGGGCTCCGATGGTTTTCTTCATATCCTTATCGAAAATACCAAACCCTTAACCGGCGCCGTTTCCCGAAAGGACAAGGATCTCGGCGGGAATGACGTAAAGCGGCACTTTCTTGCCACTGCCGGTGACGGGCTTCATATATTTCACGAGATGGATGCGCTTGTAGGGCCTGTAGATACGGGCAGGGTTCCCGATCTTGGCCTGGGAGAATACGGGGATATCGGGCCAGGCGACCCTTCGGAATGGAACAACAATGATCAGCCTGAAGGAAGCATTCTGGTAGACGGTAAAATCTGGGTTCCGGAAAAAGTGGATTATTCCGTCATACGGCTCAATTACTTTTCTTCTCTTTCCAAACTGGATAATACGGTGCTGGCAGTAGCCCTTGACGGCAGACTATTTGCCATACCTTCAAATAATCCGAAGTTAGAGATCTACTATTGGGGAAGATGGGAAGGCAGTCTTTTGGGAGGTGAAATGGGGATCTGGAATCCGAATCCCAATATTGCCTGGCATTCGGTGGCGGCAGATCAGGGGAAAAGGCTTCTTCTCCTGGGCCTGTATTCAGGATATACGGAACTTGTTATCGATCCTGACGGAACCTTACAGACCAATGTGAGTGGCGGACTGATTTTTTTCAGCCCCGGTACCAGCGGCCTTCATTTTTCCAGCATTGAAATTTCCGATGACGCCTATCAGCAATACGTCAATTCCCTGGGAAAACACTCGGTTCGCAGCTTCTTCCAGGTTCCCGAATACATAGATCCCGCTTCCACCCTTTTTGCCATAACCCAGGATGACGGGGTCTGGTCATACCGCTGGAGAGATACTTCCGACGGCTGGAGATGGACCTGGAATCATGAGTAAGACCGGTTCCCCATACGTCTCTCCGGGCCGGAAGCGTAAAGAGCCTGTCTGTACGGCGCCGCCTGTGGCGCTTTGTGTATGCGCCTCTCCGGGCCGCGAACATAAAAAAAATTCATGAGCGATCTCTTTTCGCTCCCTGCCGGGAATTCAAAAGACTCTTCGAATCCCCTGGCGGACAGGATGCGGCCCCGGGAACTGGACGATATTATCGGTCAGGATCACATTGTCGGTCCCGGGAGGCTTCTCCGCAGGGCGATTCAGGCAGACCGTCTTTCCTCGCTTATCTTCTACGGCCCGCCGGGGACGGGGAAAACAAGCCTGGCTCATGTCATTGCCAATACCACCAGAGCCTCATTTGAAAGCCTCAATGCGGTACTTTCAGGTATAAAGGATATCCGGGAAGCCATAGACAGGGCCGATGAAAAGCTGAGACTCTACGGCAAACGGACGATCCTCTTTGTGGATGAAGTCCACCGCTGGAACAAGGCTCAGCAGGACGCCCTTCTCCCCTGGGTAGAAAACGGCACGGTAATCCTCATCGGCGCTACCACGGAAAATCCTTTTTTTGAGGTGAACCGGGCGCTGGTAAGCCGGAGCCGGATCTTCCAGCTCAAGACCCTCAGCTCAAAGGATCTTCTGGAAACCGCAAAACGGGCTGTTTCCGACAGGGAAAGAGGTTACGGCCGCTGGAAGCTGACTTTTGAAGAAGGCGCTCTGGAACATCTTGTGGAAGTGGCCGGCGGAGACGCCCGCAGTCTCCTCAACGCCCTGGAACTGGCAATTGAAACCTCGACCGGCAAGTGGCCTCCCCCGGAGGATACTGAAATAAAGATCTCCTTTGAGGCTGCCGAAGAGAGCATACAACGCCGGGCGGTACTCTATGACCGGGATGGGGACTATCATTTCGATACGATCAGCGCCTTTATCAAAAGCGTCAGGGGAAGCGATCCTGATGCGGCCCTCTACTGGCTCGCGAAGATGGTGCGGGCCGGGGAGGATCCCAGCTTCATTTTCCGGCGTATGATCATCCTGGCAAGTGAAGATGTGGGGCTGGCCGATCCCCATGCCCTTGAGGTAGTTATTTCCTGCGCCGAATCCTTTGACCGCATCGGTTTTCCCGAGGGGAATTTCCCCCTGGCTCACGCGTGCCTCTATCTTGCCACAGCCCCAAAATCCAACACAACACTGGCATTCTTCGACGCTCTCAAGGAAGTTGACCGGGAAGACGCCGAGGTTCCAAATCATCTCCGGGATGCCAGCCGGGATGCGGAAGGCTTCGGGCATGGAGAGGGCTACATCTACCCCCATGCCTACCGGGATCACTGGGCCGCCCAGCAGTACCTTCCAACTGTATTACAGGGCAGAACCTTTTATTCTCCTTCCCGTGTGGGTTATGAAGGCAAAATCCGGGAAGAGGTTCTGCGGAAACGGGAGATTCAGGCCGCCGTAATCCTCGATCATGAGGGAAATGCCGCCGCAGGAGAGAGCCTCAGCTGGTCGGCCTCGTCCAGGGGCCGGGAAGGCTGGTTCAAGCGGCTGGAATCGGGACGGAGCGCCCTGCTCCTGAAAAACCGGAATTCAATTCTGGAACAATGCAGCCCGGCCCGGCATCACCGGATCCTGATCGCCGCGGCCAACGACGGACTCCTCCTCTGGGAAAGTCTCCGCCGCTGTCCCGAAGGGCTCTGCGCCGCCCTTGTGGATACCGCTGCGGCACGGGAAGCCCTGCTCCGCTTTGCATCTGCCCTGGATGAGGATGAACAGCCCCAAATCGCAGTCCTGCCGCAGAGCAGTCTCCCCTCTCCCGCTGAAGCGGGAAAATTCTTTGACTGCACAGAGTTCGACCATATTCTGGGCCGTGAACTGTGGCGTCACTTTCCCGCTTCTGCAAATCCTGTTGAAGCCTTCCGTTCTTTTGCGGAAGCGGCAAAAAAGCTTCTTGTTTCCGAGGGACTTGTTTCGCTTTTGGAATCCCCTCCTGCGCTGGGAGACAGAATTTCCCGGATTTTACGGGAAGAATGTGATACGGAAACGGCATTGACGGAAAAGCTTGCCGAAGCGGAAGAATTTTTTTTTACTACTCTTAAAAATCCAATCGAACATGTATCCGGAGCCGGGGAACAGGGTGGCGAAGCTTCCCCTCTTGAAACGAAGTTTCACGCGGGAAACGCCGCCGTCCCCCGCCGGATCTGGGATCGGGAGCAGGTAGAAGCGGCCTTTGCCGGGGCAGGATTTTCGGTGAAGATTACAGAAACCCTGCAAAACGAAGAGCGGCTCCTCACAGACCGGGATTTGAACAACTGGTTTGACAGCAAAAAATCAGCATGGGGATCGTTCATGCATAATGTTCTGGGAGAAGAAATTTTTCTGCGGATCAAGGATGCGCTGTCGGGGAAGGCAAAACAGGGGCCCGTGATGTGGAAATGGAAAAGTCTTTTGATAAAGGCGGAGCGTTAATTCTGCTTAGACCCTGCTCAGCCGTTTCCATTCCGAAAACGGGGGTAGACCGGGTTCGGCTCCACCCTTCCCACGGTGGTACAGACCATTTACGGCGTCCGGAAAGCGGGGTAAACTAAATATCAACAAAAATAGCACGATAAAGGGAGGATGATCATGGAGCGATTCACGTGGAAGGCCAGACTGCTCCCCGGGGCCAGGGATGAATATATACGCCGTCATAAAGAGATATGGCCGGAACTGACCAGTCTGTTAAACGAAGCGGGGATTCACAACTATAGCATCTGGCTCGCGGGGGACGAGATCTTCGGCTACTATGAAGCGGAACAGGGGATTGCCTATGCTGCCCGGATACAGGCGGAAAGTCCCGTGGTGGACAAATGGAATGACTACATGAAGGACGTGATGGTTACCGGTTTTGATCCTGCCACAGGAACCCACTATAAGCTGGAGCAGGTCTTTTTTCATGAGTGATAGGCCCTGCTTCCGGCACAAATGCCTTTACCGCTTACCAGAGAGAGTAGTATCATCGGGCGGAGAAGACAGATAGTCTAACGAGTATCTTGAACGGTTTCTCTTTCAGTCGCAACCCGCCTCAAAACCGGCTTACTTCTCTGTGTCCAGCTCAAGGCGCAGGGGCTTCCCGGCGTAGGAAATTTCCCGGAGGCTGTTTCCCGCGCGGATAATCCAGGGGCGCTTCAGCGCCGATTGGGGGAAGCTGTATCCGGCGGGGCCTATGGCGAGGA
>JAIRNJ010000039.1 GCA_031258115.1 Treponema sp.
GCCGCAGAGCGGACGGGGTATGGTTGTTCTTTAAAGGTATTGGACTCGGGTTTCATACCCTTATTACGCCCCAGAGGGGCGGGGTATGAAACCCTCGCCACGAATCAATATTACATCCCGCAAAACCTCAATCAGATCCGTTTTGTTGTTTTTCCAAATTCGGACATTTTTTCACTATGTTATGAAAAAATAACTTCAATGTCAAGAGAGAGCCAAGGCAACATTTCAAAATGAGGCGTCCCGGAGAGCGCCGGGTTTTGGCACAGGCTCACTTCTCATAAATAAACCGTTCCCCCAGGGCACAGATGTGAAAACGCTTCTGCGGGCAGAGTTCATAGAAAAACTCTGTAAAACGGGCGGGATTTTCGCTGTTGCCGGGCATCATGTCGTAGTGGCTGGGGATCACCAGATCCACTTCCACGGCCCGGGCCAGTTTGACGGCATCCAGGGCCCCCATATTGCCAACGATGCCGGCGGCCGTCCGTTCCCAGTCGCTGCCGTTTATGGGGAGCAGGGCAATGTCGATGGGAGAGAGGGCCTTGAGGCTCGAAACAAGCCGGGGGGTGGCCCAGGTATCTCCCGAATGGAAGAGACTCAGCCCTCCGCAGCGGATCAGGTAGCCCAGGCTGAGGTAGTTGCCTTCCCGATCCTGTTCATAGTCTGAGTGCGCCGCGGCCAGCGGATGAACGCTGATTCCGCCGGGCAGTTCCAGCCCTTCCCCCTCGTTGGCTCCGTATATCCGTTCTTTCTCTATGCCGGCGTCTTCCAGGATACGGGAATGAGCCCTGGGAACGATAAAGCGGGCTTTCGAATTTTTCTTTGCCAGGGGGAGAATCGTATCGAGGTTAAGGTGGTCACAATGGTTATGGGTGGCAAAGTAGTAATCCGGGGAACGGGGGGCGTCCGGGCCGAAGGGAGGCGGATAACGGCGCATGCTGGCCCCCTTTTCATCCTGAAGATCGTTGAGGATCACGTCAATAAAGATGGTTTTTCCTCCCATTTTGACAACAAAACCATGCTGCCCCATAAACCAGAGGGCCGCCCTGCCTGCCTCTGTCCGGGTGGCTTCAATTTCCTCAAGGAGGAGATCCCCGCTTTTATACCAGCGGGACAAGTGATTTTCGGACATACATGCTCCCTTGCCTATAGGCGAATTTTATCGAAACAATTCCGGAACAAGCCTATTATAGACGATTTTTACCTAAATATTCTCAATATCCGGCCGGATAGTAAAATCCTCATTGACTTTTTGGGTATAAATGTCATATCTTATTAGTATGAACCTCAAAACAGTGCTTACCACCGAGACTATCAAGCTAGGCCTAAAAGGCTCAACAAAAGAGGAAATCATCAACGAATTGCTGGACATACTCGTTGCGGCGAATAAGATACAGGATCGGCAGGCCGCTTACAATGCCGTAATGGATCGGGAAAACAAGATGTCAACCGGGATGAAGCATGGTATTGCGATTCCCCACGGGAAAAGCCCCACTATTGGGGATCTGGTTGCCTGTATCGGTATCTCCGAAAAACCGGTGGATTTTGATTCTCTTGACCACGAACCCTGCAGGATCTTCATCATGACCCTCTCTCCGGTGGAAAAAACCGGCCCTCACCTCCAGTTTTTGGCGGAAATCAGCCTTCTCTTTAAGAGTTCCGAAAAACGGCAGGAGATTCTTAGTGCGACATCCGCAGAAGCCGTTGCGAAAATCCTTTCACAGTAGATAAGTTTGCACTCTCAAAAAAACCGCCGCATAAAAGCGGCGGATTAATTTTTTAGGGAAGTTTCCTCAGCGACTGGCGGGCCAGATTCTGAATCCAGCCTTCCCAGTCTGCCGAAATCACCCCGTTGAGGACTGTCCTGGAACTGGATTTCCCCACATTGCCCAACGCGACGATCACCACCCTGGTACGGGCATAATCATCGTTTACCGGGTTTCTGACCAGGTTGTTATCCTTTCTCTTGGTGTTGAGAAGGGTCAGGGAGGACTCCAGGATCCGGGCGGAATCATCGCTCTTGAGCTTTACCAATGCGTTTATGGCGCCGCCCCTGGTTATGCCGCTGGAGCGGGTTTCTCCATTGCCAATCTGCTCATCCGGAAAGATCCCTTCGTTGAGGGACTTTTCCAGCAGAGGATAAACCGCCGGATCATCGGTACCGTATTTGGTAATCATATTGATCGCCAGGAGCCGCAGGGAGGCGAGATCCCGCCTGTCTCTGGGACTCTGGGACTGGTATTTCCAGCCTTCATTGAGGGCCGCCACGGAAACCTTGGATTTTGAGTCATCAGGAATCTCCCCGGCCCCTTCAATCACCTGAAGAGCCTGGAGTTTTGATGCATAGGGATATCCGGGCATCTCAATAATGGACAGGAGGGGGCCTGAAGAATCCCCTTCGAGCTTCAGCTTGGTAAGCGCTGTCTCGGCCCTTCTCTTGATGTCGCCCCTATACCAGCCTTTGGAGGCAAAATACACAGGGAGGTAGCCAACAGGATCGCCATAGGATTCCAGGGCAATAATGGCACCCAGGGCGGTGGTGGACTCTTCATCCCCGTCCGCCACATGGGGCTGGAAATTGAGATCCTGGAGAAGCTGGGCAATCTTGGGAAGAGCTTCGGCGTCGCCGATCAACCCCAGGGCTTCAATAAGATTCCGTTTGACCTGTCCGCTTTTGTACATCTCCTGGGCCCGCCAGAGATCGGAGCCGGCGGCTTCATTTTTACCCTGCCCCAACTGCCGGGCCAGGACAATGGCCATCTCGTCCGCCGCATGGAGTTCCGTTGCCCCGGAAATGTTCTGATACTTGCGTACCAGATCTCCAAAGGCATAAAGATAGAATTCCTGGGCATCGGGAAGACGGGATTCCACTACACTATTCACCACATTAAGCTGCATAACCGTCGTTCTGGCAGTCCTGAACTGATCGATATACACATCAAGCTCAGGAGAAGCCGCATAGAGAGCTGCCGGAAAAAAAACAACGACAAGGGCAAACACCACAAAAATAAGCTTTTTCATAGATCCTTCCTTTCTGTAAAGAAGTAATATACAATAAGACTATTCCAAAACTTCAATTTTTGGAACAATCTCACTTTATGATAATACAAACAAGCATATTTAAGCAATGATTAAAACAAAGGAGCATGTATGAAGATACAAGGCCGCTATATTCTTGACGACACAGGACGGACCCTCATGCTGAAGGGAGTCAATCTGGGAGGAAGTTCCAAGATCCCCTTTACGGAGGACGCTTCGTTTACAGGCCGCCCTTTCCCCCCGGAAGAGGCGGCGGGCCATTTTGAGCGGCTTTCCCGGCGGGGACTCACATTTCTGCGGCTGGTGGTGACCTGGGAGGCCATCGAGGGACAGGGGCCCGGAATTTACGATGAAACCTACCTGGAATACCTCCGTAAACTCCTCCTGGAAGCGGAAAAATGGGGAATTTCGGTGTTTATAGATCCGCATCAGGATGTGTGGAGCCGCTGGACAGGGGGAGACGGGGCGCCGCTGTGGACTCTGGAGAAGCTGGGCATGATACCTGAAAACTTTGATGCAGCGGGGGCCGCAATGAGCAAGCCTGCATCCATGATGTGGGCCGCCAACTATAACCGCTATGCCGCCGCTACCCTTTTTACGCTTTTCTGGGGCGGTAAAACCTTTGCCCCGGATACACATATCGAAGATAAAAATGTTCAGGATTGGCTTCAGGAACGCTATATTGCCGCTTTCAGGCACTGTTTCAGGCGGCTTAAGGGCTGCAGGGCCATTGCGGGCTGGGGCATTATGAATGAACCGCACTATGGCTTTATCGGCCACGGGGATCTGGGAGCGGTTGAGGGGCCCGTCATCCCCCTGGGAGTCCAGCCGAGCCCCTTCCAGACCATGAGCGCGGCTTCGGGTTTTGCGGTCAGAGTACCGGTCTACGGCGTCGGCTTTCCAAACTACCGGATCACCGGACATAAGGTTTTCAACCCGGAAGGACTTTCGATCTTCACAGAAGGGTTTTCCTGCCCCTGGAAGACTGCCGGAGTGTGGACAATAGAGAATGACAGGCCGAAACTCGTACAACCCGGTTATTTTTCCCGCATTCACGGAAAACCGGCGGACTTCTATGAGGATTTTTACAAACCCTTCGCCCGGCGTTTCATTGAACGGATGAGGGAAGTCAATGAGGCGAGCCTCTTCTTTATCGAAGGAATCCCCAACGGCAGGCATCCTTCCTGGGGAGCCGGAGATCCCGGCAATACGGTAAACGCATTCCACAAGTATGACGGTTTTACCCTCTTTACCAAGACATTCAGATCCTGGTTCAACGTGGATGCCGGCCGGATACGTCCCATTTTCGGGCGGAAAAACATTGCGGCCTTTTATAAGAATACCCTTGCCGAAGATCTCCGCTGGACACGGGAAAACATGGGAGACATGCCCTGCTTCCTGGGAGAATTCGGCGTACCCTTCGACCTTAACGGACGGAGATCCTTCAAAACCGGGAACTATGCCGCCCAGGAGGAAGCCCTCTCCATGTACTATGATGCGATAGACGCAAACCTGCTCCATTCAACCCTCTGGAACTACACGGCGGACAACACCAATGCCGAAGGGGATCGCTGGAACGCCGAGGATCTTTCAATCTTTTCCCAGGGGAAGGAACGGGCTCTGGCCGGATGGCTGAGGCCCTATGCTCCGGCAACCGCGGGGACACCCCTCAGCCTGAGCTGGGACAGGAAGCGGGGCTGTTTCCGTTACCGCTACCGTTCAGATCCGAAAATCACGGCGCCCACGGAGATATTCGCCCCTCCGGAACTCTTCGGCGAAGATCCTGAAATTGAACTGGAGGCGGGAAGCCCCCTGCGCCGCGAATACAGACCCGCGGAAAGACGGCTCTTTATATGGAATGAAGGTTACGATGGCGAGCTTGAGTTGAGGGTAAACAAAAAGTGAAAACTGCTAAGGATCTGCGCAGTTCCTAAGGGTCATTGCCGGAAGTAAGGAGACAAAAAATTAACCAACCCCGCTGCAGAGCGGACAGGTATGGTTGTTCTCATAAGGTATTTATATTCGGGTTTCATATCCATCTTATGGAACAAACCAAGGTTTTGTCGTCCTCGGTCTCCGGCTTAAGGGCGGTATCCATGAAGCTTATATCAAATTCTTCATCCGGAAGATCCAGAAAGGATCTGAGCAGGGCGATGGTGTTGTCCTTGTGCCGCTCGTCGCCGAAGAGGAGTTTAAATATCCAGTCGTCGGTGGGCGGCAGGATGGGAGGAACGGTGTCCATATAGGGAAGTATAACGCTTTTTTGAAAAGGCGCAATGTAGCCGCCGGGGAAAGCAAAATGACCTTGGAGCCTCTTTCAAAACTTCAGTTTTGCAGCCCATAGGGCGAAAAACTGCAAGAGCTTCTGCAAAACTTGCTCGGGTTTTGCAGGAAACTCCTTGACTTAATCTTTACGTTAACATTTACGATAGGGACCGTCATCAATATATAAGGAGAGTCAGCATATGAAAACCATCAAGCTTGGTTCCTCGGGTTTACAGGTTCCGGTTATCGCCGTGGGCTGTATGCGGATCGACGCCATTGGAAAGGCGGAGGCCGAAAAATTCGTTAAAACCGCGGTAGACGGAGGGGCCGTTTTTTTTGACCACGCCGATGTCTATGGGGATGGGGCCTGCGAAGAGATATTCGCCGAAGCCATCGGGATGAAGGGCGGCATCCGGGAAAAAATCATCCTCCAATCCAAATGTGGTATTCGCCGGGGGGCAGCCTTTGATTTTTCAAAGGCCCATATCCTCAAGGCGGCAGAAGGCAGCCTGAAGCGGCTTAAAACCGATTATCTGGACGTACTTCTGCTCCACCGTCCCGATCTCCTGGTGGAACCCGAAGAAGTAGCGGAGGCTTTCGGTATCCTCCACAGCAGCGGTAAGGTTCGTAACTTCGGGGTCTCGAATCAGAACCCTATGCAGATCCGGCTTCTGCAAAAATTCGTCAAACAGCCTATAGTTGCCAACCAGCTTCAGCTCAGTATCACCAACGCCACCATGATCTCCCAGGGACTTCACGTAAATATGACGGACGACTCCGCGGTGAACCGGGATGGGAGTATCCTGGATTTCTGCCGTCTCCGGGATATTACCATCCAGCCTTGGTCCCCCTTCCAGTATGGTTTCTTTGAGGGTGTTTTCCTGGGAAACAGCAAATTTCCCAAACTCAACGCCAAAATCGATGAAATTGCCGGAAAGTACGGGGTAACGAATACCACTATTACCCTAGCCTGGCTGCTGCGGCATCCCGCCAAATTCCAGCCCGTAACGGGAACCATGAACTCGGGCCGCCTTAAGGACTGCATCAAGGCCGCGGATATTGTCCTTTCCCGGGAAGAATGGTACGAGATATACCTGGCGGCGGGAAATATTCTGCCCTGATGGAGATTGGGGCAATGTTGGTTAAATGACGCCATTAAAACTACCAAAATTGTTCTTTTCATCATTCCTCCGGAGGAGTATGTATAAAAAATCATACACATCATTGTATTTCCAAGGCTCAGGCCCCGGCCATGTCTCTCTGAATTACCTCCATTAAATTACAAGATACTATAAGGTCATGACACAATAGGCAAATTATACTTATCTAATGGGGAATAAGTCAATAGGTATAAAGCGGGTATTATTGCTTGAGAGGCAAATTTACCAAAACATATGACAGGTATTAGAGAAGTATTGGCCCGGAATTTAAAGATGAACCGCCTGAAATTGGGTTTAACGCAGGAAAAATTGGCGGAAAAGGCTGATATTTCGACCCATTATCTTGCTATGGTTGAGCTTGCCCGCAAGTTTCCTTCCGCCGATATGCTGGAAAGACTTGCCGCAGCATTGGAGATTGAACCCCATGAATTGTTTTATATGCCATCTCTCGCGGAAAATACCCTTGAGCGTTTACAATCGTCCGTTGTTGCCAATATAGAGCGGGTGGTTACCAAGGCTATCAAAGACGCCCTTGCCGATGAGTTCAAGGGTTAGGGCGGATGAGAGGGTATGAAGTAGAATATCCAGACTATATGCCGGAACCTCCAAAGCCAGGTATGGAACTTTAGAGCTGATAAATGCCAGGGAAGCTTATAAGGGTTCAGGCATATACATAACCCCGTTAATTCTTCATCGCCAGCGAATCATTAGATGCGATAAATTCTTCATCCCCCCGGGCCGGGGCATTGAACAAATCCATGACTTCCCGGAAACGGGCTTCAATGCGGCTGCGGTTTTCCAGAATCCTTACGGCATAGTCGAGTGTCCGCCGGGGAGTGCCGCCGGAATTTACCCGGCCTGTGCCCGCGTTGTACATGGCAAGGGCCACCAGTTCCGAACCTCCGGTATCCAGGCACCAGCGCAGATGTCCGAGGCCGTACCGGGCATTGACTCCGGGTTTGAAGATGTCTTCCTCGGAGAGTTTGGGGAAACTGCGGCTGTTAAGCTGAAACAGGCCCCTGTCTATGGAGTGATCATTATTCCTTCGGTTGACTGCGGTAGGTTTATAGCGGCTCTCCTCCCAGCAGAGGGCAAAGGCCAGGCTGGGGGAAATATCGAAGTATTCGGCGTTGACCAGTATGACCTGGGCCGTCTCCGGTGAACCGCAGAGGGAACTGAAAAATTCAAGCACGTGATTCCTGTTTGAATAATCCTGCCATGCGGCAAGAACAATGTCGGCCCTGTCCTGCTTTTCAATAAAAATCTCCGGGGAAACCGCTGCAAAGGGAGAGACCCGCACCGGTTCATCTCCGGCAATTTCCCTGTCCACAGGCGGATTCAGTATACTGTTTACGGGTACGCTTACAAGGGCGCAAAGAATGAGTGAAAGCAGGGTTCCTGCAAAAAGCGGCGCCGTTGTTTCGCAGTTATGAAAAAAAACCGTTTTACTGTCTCCTGTCATGCTGTTTCCTGTTCTATGACTCTGACTTTGATGATTCCGTTTACCGCAATAATCTGCTCAAGAGCCGCCGCGGGGATCGCCTGTTCAGTATCAATGATATTATAGGCTATTTCGTCCCGGTGATGGTTTATAAGGTCGGTAATGTTAATGTCCGAGGATGCAAGGATCGTAGTGATCTGCCCCACCATGTTGGGAATGTTTCTGTTGACTACAAGGAGACGGTGACCGCCCCGTATATCAAGCCTGCAGCGGGGGAAATTTACCGAATTTTTAATCGCTCCGTTTTCAAGATAATCGATGATCTGCCTGACAGCCATGACTGCACAGTTATCCTCCGCTTCGGGAGTTGAGGCGCCCAGGTGGGGGATGCAGATAGCCTTTTTACATGCCAGAAGTTCTGCCGAGGGGAAGTCGGTAACATAGCCTGCGAGTTTCCCCTCTTCCAGTGCGGCAATAACATCAGCCTCATTCACGAGTCCTCCCCGTGCAAGATTGATGATCCTGCCACCCTTCTTCATGAAGCGGAATTTTTCCGC
>JAIRNJ010000170.1 GCA_031258115.1 Treponema sp.
CTTTGATGAAACAAAGGCCAGGGTATGGCTTGAAAAAGGCGCCACTGTCACCGATACGGTACGCCGGATCTTCAATAAAAAAAATATCTCCCTGTAGGCAAATTATAACGGAGAGACACATGGAAAAAGATCTGGTTGAATATATCGTCAAGACTTTGGTCGACGACCCTACCCAGGTACAGCTCAGCGTGGTGGAAGGAGAAAAATCTACCATCCTGGAGTTGCGGGTAGCGGAAAACGACATCGGCAAAGTAATCGGCAAGCATGGACGGATTGCAAAGGCTATCCGCACGGTGCTGCAGGCCGCCACCGCAAAGACCGGGAAACATACGGTTCTTGAGATTTTAGACTGAAAAATTTTTGCTTGAACGATTTGTTGCCGGTATTACCGGTCAGCCTTTTGGACTCAGGGGTTTTATAAAAGTCAGATCTCTTTCCGGCGAAATTGAACATCTTCTGGCGCTAAAAACAGTCTGTCTCAGGCAGGGAGGAAAGGAACGGGTATTTACCGTGGAGGAAACCGGTCTTGCCCTGCCCGCGGTGCTGATGAAATTTGCCGGTATAGAGAGTCCCGAGGCCGCCAAGACTCTTTCCGGCGCGGAACTCCTTGTGGAACGGGAACAGGCGGCTCCCCTGCATGAGGGGGAGTTCTACATCGAAGACCTCAAGGGTCTTGAGGTGACGGACGGCTCGGGAGAGCGTCTGGGCATCGTTAGAGATGTGCTGGAAGGGGGCGGCGGTTTCCTTGTGGAACTGGAAATGCCCTCGGGAGAGTGCAGGCTGATCCCCTTCCGGAATGAGTTTTTTGGCGAAATAGATCTGCAAAAAGGCAGGGCCCTTCTCCATGCCCGCTGGATTCTGGAATGAAGTACACGGTTCTGACGATTTTCCCGGAGATTACCGATGCGTATTTTTCCGCTTCGATCATGGCCAGAGCGGTAAAGGACGGTTTTGTAGAGTACCGCTCAATCAATATCCGGGATTTTGCCTTTGATAAGCACAAAAAAACTGATGACGCGCCTTACGGGGGCGGGGCGGGCATGCTCATGCTTCCGGAACCCCTGGGTCTCGCGCTTGAGGCTGCCGGCGTTTCAAAAAAAACCTGTGCGGAAACAACGCCGCAATCCCCTGTTCGGAAGGTTCCGGGCAAAAAAGTAATCTATCTTTCCCCTTCGGGCCGGCCTTTTACCCAAAAGATGGCGGAAGAACTGGTTCAAAATGAGGAACTGATCCTGATCTGCGGCCGTTACGAGGGCATTGATCAGCGGATCATCGATCTTTATGTTGATGAAGAAGTTTCCATCGGGGATTATGTCCTCTCTTCCGGGGAAGCGGCGGCCCTGGTTCTGATTGACTCAACCTACCGTCTGCTTGACCAGGTGATCAGCGCCGAATCCCTCAGGGAGGAGAGTTTTGCAGGCGGGCTTTTGGAGTATCCCCAGTATACACGTCCCGAAGTTTATGATACGATAAAAGTTCCCGAGGTACTTCTTTCGGGGCACCATGAAAATATCCGGCGCTGGAGGCTTCAAAAGCGTCTGGAAAAAACCTTCGCCCTGAGGCGGGAACTTATCCGCCGGGGAGAGGAAGCGGGGCTTTTTGATACTGAAACGCTTAAGATGATAGAGGAGATGCGGAAAAATCATGAATGAGATCAGGGCAATTGAAGAATCCCAGATGAAGAAAGACCCCCTAACCTTTAAGGTTGGGGATATGGTAAAAGTTCATTTCAGGATCATTGAAGGTAAGACCGAGCGAATCCAGATCTACGAAGGCTTGGTAATAGCGTTTAAGAATTCCAGGGTTGGAAGAAGCTTTACGGTAAGAAAAAATTCCTATGGCGTGGGTGTTGAACGGGTATTCCCCCTCCATTCCCCCCGGATTGCCCGGGTTGAACTTGTCCGCCCCGGAAAGGTGCGCAGGGCCAAGCTCTACTATATCCGGAGCAAGATCGGCAAGGCGGCCAAAATCAAGGAACTTATCGTCTCCAAGAAGACTGATCAGAAGAGCAAACCCGCGGCTCAGAGTTAGGGGGCTGGGGATGGAGGGCCGGGCAGGTGAAGGTCTCAAAGACTGACGGTATCTCCCCTCAAAAGCTCAAAACCCCTGTAAGTTCCGGCAAGGCAGGCGGGGAAACCCGTCCGGCGGAAGCGCTTTCCTCTCTCCCCCGCCGGGAAGTGAAGGTTTCAGCTCTTCCGGGAACAGCCTCCCTCCCGCGGCCAAACAACAACCTTGAATCCTCTGTCCTTAAGTATTCCCATTTTTTCTCCCTACCCCTCAATAGAACCTTTCTCCGGACTCTCCGGGTCATGATCCTGCAGGCAGAGACTGAAAAAGAACCGTTTCCGGGAAAATCACCTGAACAGACGGCCCGGAAAGAGGCGGCTTTGGCCTCCGGCGCTGCGGCCGCGGCGGACAAGGGCTTCCTTCTGAGCGGAGAGGCATTGAGGCGCTATGCCGCCGCAATTGAAGCCGGGGCCCCCACCGAAACCCGGCAGGAGATGCAGGACAGCCAACAGGAAGGCCGGGGCGGCCATGAAGGCGGAACTTTTTCGGAGAATTCTCATAATTCCGGCGGTTCAGGCTCATCGGGGGAATGGAAAGGGCAGAAGAAAAGAGAATTTTCGCCTGAGGAAGCCTCGAAACCCGGAGAACTCAAGGCCCGGCTCGGATTTTTCCCCGACGAATCTCCTGCCGGGCTCCTCAACCGGATAAAGGGCCGCTATAGCGGAAAACACTGGATCGTCCTCCCCTTCAGCGTGGAAGGGTTTCAGGTTTCCCTTCGCATACTTCTCAACGACGAGCCGCAGGGGAACGAGGCGGACTACTTTACTCTGGATATTGCCGAAAGAGGGCGGAGGCGCATCTTTCTCTGTGAGCGGAAAGGGGAGAGTTTCAGTCTAAAAGTCTATGTACAGCCACCGGAAAGAAAGGCGGCCCTCCAATCCCTTGGCGCAAAACTCTCAAGGCTTCTGGATCTGGAGAAAAACCAGGTTACGGTACTCAACGATGAAGAAAATTCGGTCTTTATAGAGGAACTTGAAGAAAAAAACAGCCCTGCCGCCTTGCCTTCCATAAATGAGGAGGTGTAACATAGATAGTAAGAGAGTAGATAGTAAGAGAAGGGTTTCTATCGCACTGGCTTACGACCCGGCAGATTTTGCTCCGCGTGTAATTGCGTCGGGACAGGGCGCCGAAGCAGAGCGGATAATTGCCATCGCAGAGGAAGCGGGCATCCGGATAATGGAAGACGCTGCCCTGGCAGGCCTATTGAACTCAGTTCCTCCGGGGGAAATAATCCCCGAATGGTGCTGGGAGACGGTGGCAAAAATATTGTCCTTCGTACTTGCAGGGGAACACGGATGAAAAAAATATCGGTTAGCATACTGCAGCCCGGCATGAAATTTACCGAGCCGGTTTACATTGAAGGGAATAATCTCCTTGTGCCTGCAAGTGTGGAAGTACGGAAAAAGGATATCGAAAGACTCCATTCCTGGGGTATCAATGTTGTTCAGACTGAAGGAGACATAATAGCCTCATCCAAATCAAAGGGACTTGAGGCTTCTCCTCCCCCGGCCCCCCGGCCCTGGGACGCTGAAGCGGAAAAGAAGGCCCTTTCTCCCGAAGAGACCGGTCTCCCGAAAGAACAGGCTCCAAACCCCGGCGCCGCGGCCCAAAAGAAAAAACCCGGCGCCCTTTCCCTGGTGGATGTCCAGAAAAACAAGGGGGCTTACCGCAGCTATCTTGAAACGATTGAAAAACTCGATCAGGTACTCACCAGCATAGGTGAAGGGGTCTCCATAGAAGCCCGTTCCATCGACAATATCGCCGCAAGGCTCCTCCAGGCTGTCCGGGACGAGAGAGACAGCTTTATAGGCTTTATCCTGGGCGGCGAAGTTTCCGGTCATGAGATGGCCAAAAGTTCCGTCAATGCGGCAATCCTTTCGGCCCTTATCGCCCAGGAACTCAAGCTTCCCAACCATAAGATTATGCAGATCATCATCGGCGCCCTGCTTCACGACGTGGGCATGTTACGGCTCCCCAAGGAGATCCTCGATAAACGGGGGGGGCTCTCGGAGACGGAGCTTCAGCGTATGAAGAACCACCCTCTCTACACCCACAAAATTGTCTCCAAGGAGCTGCTCTACCCGGAAGATGTGGGACTTATCGCCCTGCAGCATCATGAACGCTGGGACGGCGAAGGTTACCCCAGACGGGTCTCCGGCAATGCCATAGACATGGGCGCCCGTATTGTCTCCGTGGCGGACGCATTCGAGGCCATGGTAAGCCAGAAGTCCTACCGCAACTCCATGATGGGCTATCAGGCAATGAAAAACCTGCTTTCGGACAACAGCCGCCGTTTCGATCCCGATGTGCTCAAGGCCTTTATCCAGACCATGGGCATATACCCCATCGGTTCAATCATACTCCTCAACAACGGAGCCCTGGCCAGGGTAACGGAAGTTCACGGAGACGCCCCGTTACGGCCCAAGATCCGGGTTCTGATTGACGAATTCGGCAAGGTCTTCAAGCAGGATGACGGGGATCTTATCGATCTTTTGACCGAAAAGAGCCTCTTTATCGCCAAGGCAGTCGATCCGAAGGAGCTGAACAAACAGGGTGGATAGAAAGATTCCGGGCAGGGAGGGTGAAGACAAGGCGGCGCTTTACCTGGAAAAGAAGGGGATGAACGTAATCGTCAGAAATTTCCGTTCCCGAACGGGAGAAATTGATATAATCGCCCTTCATGGAAACATTCTTGTCTTTGCAGAGGTAAAAAGCTGGAATCTCCATGGCTTTGAGCAGCTTGAATACAGCATAAATGACCAAAAGCAACGAAGAATCATAGAAACCGCTAAGTTTTTCCTCAATTCCCATCGAGAATATAAGGAGATGATTATTCGTTTTGATGTGATCTTCATCGGCAAGGATGGAGCGATTACCCATCTTGCATCGGCCTTTTCGGAGCGTGTATGATAATGGCTGTACAGGAATTCGTGCTGGAAGAAACAGAACTGGATAGGGCGGCGCCGGAAATTTTTCCGGAATCTTTTAATGCGGATCTGTTACGGCAAAAAATCAACAGCGAGGAATATCTTAACGAAGCAATACAGCGGATTGCCCTGATATTGACAAATGAGCTTCTGGATATTTCCCCGGGAGGAACCTTCAATGGGAGGCAGCGGAAGAGGAGCTAGGGGGGGACGGAATAACCGGCGCTCCGGCGGAAACAGAAAAGCTTTCAGAGAAAACACAGACTCCCGTTTTGAAAAGAGCCGGGGGGTTTTTTATGACCGCCCTAAATGGATTCCCCCTGAAATGTCATCGGAGCCCATCCCCACACCGGATTGCCCCTACTGCGGGAAGCCAATCATGGATCTCTCCGTGGCGGTGACGGACAAAAATTCGGATGCGCCTGTTCATTTTGACTGTATTGTAGAACGGATTATGGAAGGAGAGACATTGGAAGAAGGGGATACGGTTACGTATATCGGAGGCGGCAGATTCGCCGTGGTTAATTTTGCGGGAGAAAACAGGAATTTCAGGATCAAGAAAATTCTTGAATGGGAAAACCAGGAAGACCGCGCCGAATGGCGCAAGAATATCAGCGATCATTTTTCGATAACATAGCATGGAAAAAAAAGATACTGTCGAGATAGAAAAATTGTTTCTTGAGAACCCGGTAGTAATAGAGCATTACTCTCTGTTACAGGAGATCGGGGTCTTTTCCTGTATCGACAGCCTCAACAAGGAAATACGGAACTACGAAAACCTGCTTTCCGGCGCCCTTGATATCTTTAACCGTACCAGTATTGATGAAATTATGGATGCCACGGTGTGGCAGATTACAGACCGATGCCTTCCTTCCTTCATCGCCTTTCTCTGGAAGCCGGTACAGGGCCGGAATGACATTACGGTGCGGGGTTACCGAAACTACAAACCGGTTGATCTGAAACTTGATGTACAGAGCATCGCCAATTTTGAACCGTTTTTTCAAAAACATCCCAGCCCAATCTCCTTTGATCTTCTCGCCTTTGAAATGAACGATGATGACGCCATCCGGCCTTTCCGGGAACTGGAGCCTGAAATCGTGATCCCCATCATCGGTCCATTTGGCCTTTACGGCCTGATACTGGTAGGCCGCAAGATCCTCGCGGGAGATTATCTCCAGAGCGAACTGGTCTTCCTCCGGCAGCTTATGTCTTTTGTGACGCAGTCTATCAAGAATCACCTGCACTATGAGCGTTCCCTGCGGGATATCAAGACAGGGCTCTTCAATCATGGTTTTTTTATGACCCGGCTTGGGGAAGAGCTGGCCAGGACAAGGCGGGAAAAATATCCTTCTTCGATCATTGTTATAGATGTAGACAAATTCAAGAATTTCAACGATTCATTCGGCCATTTGGCGGGAGACCGGGTACTGGAGTGTCTTGCCGTGGCGATCAAACAGGCGGTCCGTACCGGCGATGTTCCTTCCCGTTTCGGCGGAGAGGAATTTACCGTGCTCCTGCCCAATACGGGCAAAGATGTGGCCTTTGCCGTGGCGGAGCGCCTCCGCTGTACCGTGGCTGCCATGACCGTACCCTGGGAACCGCCCCTGCCCCAGGTAACGATAAGCCTGGGGGTTCATTCCTTCAGCCAGGGCAAGGAACTTACCGCAGAGGAAATTATCGCCCATGCCGATGAGGCCCTCTACCTTTCAAAAGAAAGAGGCAGAAATCGTACCACCCTCTGGGGATCCGGCGTACTGTTCAGGATTGAACATAAAACGGACGGCAAAAGACATAAGGAGAAAACATGATTGGCATAATCGGCGCCATGGAAGATGAAGTAACCCTCCTCCGCAAAGCCATAGAAAACGCAGGAGCGGCGAATATCAGCGGCATCGAATTCTATACCGGAAAACTTGAAGGCAGGGATGTAGTGCTCCTCCGCTGCGGCATCTGCAAGGTGAACGCCGCCATTGGCGCTACATTGCTCATTCATACCTACAAGCCTGAACTGGTAATCAATACCGGTTCTGCGGGAGGCATCGATCCCGCACTGCACTTCGGGGATGCAGTCATTGCCGAAGGCGTGGTTCAACACGATGTGGATGTGACAGCCTTCAACTATGTCCTGGGCCAGGTTCCCGGCGGGCCTCCGGTGTACAGCGCCCCGGAAGAGATAATCCGCAAGGCGGAAGAGGCCGTTAACCAGCTCAAGGCCGAAAAAATACTGCCTTCCGATTTTAACCACGTCCGGGGCATCATCGCTTCGGGTGATATTTTCGTTCACAGACAAGATGTCTTCGACCATATCCGCAAGAACTTTCCGGAAGTCCGGGCAGTCGAAATGGAAGGCGCCGCCATTGCCCAAACCTGCGCGGCATTCCAGGTGCCCTCCCTCATAATCCGGGCCCTTTCGGATGTCGCGAATTCCGAATCTCCTGTCAATTTCAGCGAATTTCTTCCGGTGGCGTCAAAACATTCCTCAGAGATTGTGCGCAGAATCATTAAAAACCTCTAAACATAAAAGGAAATATAAATGGAAAAAATTGCCAGTTTTCAGATCGATCATTTACGGCTCAAGCCGGGACTCTATGTTTCCCGGATAGACCGCTTCGGGAACGCAGTCTTGACCACCTTCGACCTGCGTTTCAAGGAACCCAACAGGGAACCTGTCATGGACCAGCCGGCCCTTCATACCATTGAGCATCTGGGGGCCACCTTCCTCCGTTCTCATCCTGAATGGGCAGGGAGGACGGCCTACTTCGGCCCCATGGGCTGCAGAACGGGTTTTTACTTTATTGCCGAAGGAGAACTCAAGAGCGCAGATATTCTCCCCCTGATACGGGAGATGCTTGACTGGGTAGAGGCCTTTGAAGACCCCATTCCCGGCGCCGCCGCGGCGGAGTGCGGCAACTGGCAGGAACAGAACCTCAGCATGGCCAAATGGGAATGCCGCCGCTATGCCTCGGTGCTCAAAAACCCTGCCGAAGACAGGCTGAATTATCCGGGGTGAAGCGTTCATTGGTAACTTTTCAGCGGCCGACGAGAGTCGCCCTCCAGCAGCCGGCGTCCTTGCCGCCCGCTTCCAGGCCGCCTTTTTTGCTAAACGCCCATCCTTGGGCGTTTGCCCCTGCGAACCTTCCGGTTCTCCGGGGCCCACAAAAAAGTTTCGACTCCCGCATAAACTCGCTTATGATTACATTAGCGGCCGACGGGAGTCGAACCCGCGTCACAAGCTTGGGAAGCTTGGATAATACCGTTATATGACGGCCGCATAGACACGCCGCGTGGGGCGGCGGGAAAGGTTACCTTAGCAAAATAAGCCGGAAAGGCGGTCTCTGTCAAGTCTTCGCATTGCCCCTGTGTGCTCACATTTAAGATTAGCCTTCAATCTCGAAATGCCGGTATGAGCCTGTCGGGCGGCGCTGTTCAAGCTTGACCGAATCGACTCTGGCTCCGGCCGGGCCCCGGTGAAGCCACTGAATGAAGCGTTCAAGTTTTTCAGCGCTTCCTTCGGCCCAGGCTTCCACGTCTCCCTCATCGTTATTCCGTACCCAGCCTGTAAGGCCAAGGCGGCGGCCTTCATGGTAACAGGTGTAACGGAAGCCTACGCCCTGTACCCGGCCTTCTACCCTAGCAGTTTGTTGCGCTTCGCGCGTAAAACCCCAAAAAATCGCCGATCAGGCGATTTTTTACCCTGCAAACTGCCAAAGGACGCCGGATAATCGAGATTTTTGGGCCACTGGTGGCA
>JAIRNJ010000219.1 GCA_031258115.1 Treponema sp.
TCTCCGGGAGAATCGGCGCCTTTTGCCCCGGCGGAACACCCCGGCCCGGGGAGAAGTTTGAAGTTCCAGCGGCCGTCCAGACTGAAATAAAGGGGATTTTTGCCGGGATCACGATATTCGGGCCCCGCCACCGTATCGGCAACAGCGGCTTCGGCCGAACTGAAAGGTAAAAGCGGGCTGCGCATGGGCAACCGGTTCATTCCCTGAATTTCAGGGTTTTCCCAAATAGGGGGAAAGTTATTATCCATAAATTAATGATAATAGATCCATGAATCAAATTGTCAAGTGAAGTGTGCGCATAGAAGGGAATACTTCTTTTGAAAAGTATGCAAAAAATATTGTTGCAAAATTTCCTGAATTTCCCTATACTAAACTCTATAACGATGTTTCAAACGACATCTGATTATGATTCAGGAGGAATTATGAAAAAAGCTTTACTCATCCTGTTAGCCCTGCTTATGGCACTTGCTATCATCGGATGCAGCAAGAAAGAAGCGGCTTCGGCGCCGGCAGACCCCAATGCGCCGGTGAAACTTTTAGTATGGTGCTGGGATCCCATGTTCAACGTGTACGCCATGAACGAAGCGGTGAAGATCTATCAGCGGGATCATCCCAACGTATCGGCCGATGTCATGGATATTACCGAAATTGAGCAGAAGGTTACCACGGCCCTCTCTTCCGGTCAGACCGACGATATGCCGGACATTCTGCTTAACCAGGACAATTCCATCCAGCGCTTTGTGCAGACCTATCCCGACGCGTACCTCCCCCTGAACGGGAAGGTTGATCTCTCCAAGTTTGCCCAGTTCAAGCTGGATGTAGGCGCCTATGAAGGGAAGAACTACGGCGTGCCCTTCGATAACGGCGCTACCGCTACCTTCATCCGCAGGGACATCGTTGAACAGGCCGGTTACAAGGTTGAAGACTTTAACGATATTACCTGGGAAAAGTTCATTGAACAGGGCCAGGTAGTCAGGCAGAAGACCGGGGTAGCCATGCTTTCCACCACAACCGGCGGATCGGATATCCTCATGCTGATGACCCAGAGCGCCGGGAAATGGTTCTTTGACGATCAGGGCAAGCCCTATATCAAGGAAAATCCGGTTATCAAACGGGCGCTGGAAATCTACAAAGAAATGGTAGACAAGGGCGTCCTTCTCCAGGTAGCCGATTGGAACGCATATATTGCCAGCCTCAATAACGGCCAGACCGCATCCACCATCCAGGGTTGCTGGATCATCGGTTCCATCGTTCCCGCCACCGACCAGGCCGGAAAATGGGCCGTGGTGAATACCCCCAAGTTTGCAACCATTGATTCGGTGAACTATTCAAGTCAGGGCGGTTCAGGCTGGATGGTACTTTCCAACTCCAAATATCCCGATGTGGCCATGGATCTTCTGGACAAGGTCTGGGCGGGCAGTGTGGAATTCTATGAGACCATTCTTCCCTCTTCCGGCGCTATTTCCACCTGGCTTCCCGCGGCGGATTCCGCGGTGTATGGCGAACCTCATCCCTTCTTCGGCGGACAGAAGATCTACGAAGATCTGGTAGCCTATGCCAGCAAGGTGCCCAAAGTAAAGTACGGTGTCTATAACTACGAGGCCCGTGACGCCGTGGGACGCGCGTTGGCACAGGTTCTGCAGGGCGCATCTGTTGATTCGGTGCTTGCCACCGCCCAGCAGGAAGTGGAGTTTATTATTAACCAGTAAAACGTAAGAATGGAGGCGGTACATGAAATTCACCCTTGAAAAGAAAACAAGACTGTGGGGTTGGATCTTTGTTGCGCCCGCCTCCCTCCTCATCTTTTTCATGTCTTTTTACCCGATGATTCAGGCTCTTATCCTTTCCCTCTCCAGCGGAAGGGGTAACAGCCTGAAGTTTGCAGGCATCAATAATTACATTAGGCTGCTGCAGGACGCCCAGTTCCGGGTAGCGGTACGGAACGTCTTTATCTACCTTATTATCCAGGTGCCGATCATGCTTGTTCTGGCCCTGATCCTCGCTTCCATACTGAACAGTCCGCGTCTTAAGGCCAAGGGCTTTTTCCGGGCGCTGGTTTTTCTGCCCTGCGCTACCGGTCTTGTTTCGGCTTCGATCATTTTCAAGTCTTTCTTTTCGGTGGACGGCTTTATCAATTTAATGCTGACCAGGCTTCACATTATTTCCACGTCCATTGACTGGCTTACCAACCCGATCCTGGCGAAGGGTGTCATTATCACGGTAATAACCTGGCGCTGGACGGGATACAATACGATCTTTTATCTTGCGGGGCTTCAAACCATAGAAAAGTCGGTGTATGAGGCCGCGCGGATCGACGGGGCCAATGCGGCCCAGGCCTTCTTCAGGATAACGGTCCCGCTGTTGGGTCCGGTAATTCTTTTAACGACGATCATGAGTACCAACGGAACCCTGCAGCTCTTTGACGAAGCCAAGGTCATGACCAACGGGGGCCCGGGGAACGCGACCCAGACAATCTCGCAGTATGTATACAACCTTTCGTTCCTTTATGCGCCGCAGTTTGGTTATGCCGCCGCAGTTTCCTATACTATCCTTATCATGGTAGCGATACTGGCCTTCATTCAGATGAAAATAGGAGACAAGAGACAATGAAGACACGGAATGGTTTTACGCCCCTTATCATGTATCTATTTCTTGTCGTGGCCGGAGTCATTGCCGCCTTTCCATTTTTCTGGATGATTCTTGCCGCCACCAATAAAAGCGTCGAAGTAGTCCGGGGGCGGTTTTTCTTCGGCCTTAATACCCTGGAAAACTGGAAGACCCTGACCACAACCTATACCTTGCACCTTTCCTTCGGGAATTCCGTCAGGAACGCTCTGATAGCCACGCTTCTCAGCCTCTTTGTCTGTTCCCTTGCCGGTTACGGCTTCCAGATCTACCGGGACAAGGCCAAGGACAGGCTCATGGCAATCCTCCTCCTCTCCATGATGGTGCCTTTTGCCTCGGTAATGGTGCCCCTGTTCAGGCTGTTCAGTCAGATGAAGCTGCTCAATACCACCATGGGGATTGTGCTGCCCGGTATCGCAACGGCCTTTCTCATCTTCTTTTTCAGACAGAATTCGGCCAATTTCCCCATGGAGATTGTGCAGGCCGCACGGGTGGACGGTCTTGGCGAATTCGGCATCTATGTGCGGATCTATGTTCCGGTGATGAGTTCCACTTTTGCCGCGGCGGCGATCATCGTCTTTATGGGCGCCTGGAATAACTACCTGTGGCCCCTGATTATCCTGCTGAAAAAAGAAAGCCAAACCATGCCCATACTGCTTGCCAGTATGACCCAGGGTTACACCACCGATTACGGTATGCTCATGCTCGGCATCAGTATCTGTACCATTCCTACCCTGCTGATCTTTATTACCCAGCAGAGAAGGTTTGTGTCGGGGATACTCGGTTCAGTTAAATAGAGTCTGTCAATAATGGAAACACATTACAGGCAGATACTAAATAGAAATGCAGGCAGTCAATTCTTTAGGCGGTAACTATGATTATTCAGAAACTTCATGAAAACTGGAAGATGAAACAAACAGGGGAACCGGTATACCTTCAGGCAAAGGTGCCCGGTTCAGTCTATGCGGATCTTCTGGCAAACAAAAAAATGGAAGATCCCCACTGGAGGGATAACGAAGACAAGGCCTTTGCGCTGATGGAGAAGGACTACGAATACCTCTGTTCATTCAAGGTACAAAATGATCTTTTGGCAAGCGACAGAGTACTGCTCCGCTGTAATGGCCTTGATACCCTGGCTGGTATTTATCTGAACGGAGTTCTTTTGGGGAATGCGGACAACATGCACCGGATCTGGGAATTCGATGTTAAGAGGCAGCTCAAGAAAGGGGAAAACAGTCTTAAAATTGTTTTTCACTCTCCTGTAAAATTTGCTGCGGACGCATATTCAAAGCTCAAGACAATGGGTTCCGACCAGTGCCTGGACGGTTTCCCCCAGATCCGCAAGGCTCACTGTATGTTCGGCTGGGACTGGGGCCCCCGGCTTCCCGACGCGGGAATCTGGCGGGACATAGAGCTGCTTGGTATTACCGCGGCCCGCATCGGGGAAGTGTATGTAAGCCAGAAACACCGGGCGGGCAAGGTAGACCTTGCGGTAAAGGTAAACCTGGATACCGGAAGCAAACGGGTTTCAAAACGGGATTTTTCGTACACCCTTACCATTACTACTCCCGGGGGCAAGAGTACCGACTACAGCAAGCCGCCCAAAAAGATCACGATTGAAAAGCCTGAACTCTGGTGGCCCAACGGTTTTGGAGAGCATCCCCTCTATACGGTGAAGGTAACGCTTTTCTACAAGGGTAAGGAAGTTGACTGCTGGGAACGCCGCTATGGGCTTCGCAGCATGACCATAAGGATTAAGAAAGACAAATGGGGTGAAAGTTTTGCCCATGAGGTGAACGGAGTTCCCGTTTTTGCGATGGGCGCAGACTACATACCCGAAGACAATATCCTTTCCAGGGTAAATCCGCAACGGACACGGAAACTGCTGGAACAGTGCATCGCGGCGAATTTCAACACAGTCCGGGTCTGGGGCGGCGGTTACTATCCCGATGATTTTTTCTTTGATATCTGCGATGAACTGGGGCTTATTGTATGGCTGGACTTTATGTTTGCCTGCGCGGTGTATGAATTGACCGATGACTTTGACAAAAATATCCGCGCCGAAGCGGCGGACAATGTGAAGCGTATCCGGCACCATGCCTCTCTGGGGCTTTATTGCGGCAACAACGAAATGGAGATGTTTGTCGATCAGAACATGTGGGTGGATACTCCAAAACAGAAGGCCGACTATATCAAGATGTATGAATACATCTTCCCCCAACTTTTGAAGGAATACGATCCACAGACTTTCTACTGGCCTGCCAGTCCCTCTTCCGGGGGAAGCTTCGACAAGCCCAACGATCCTAACCGGGGAGATGTACACTACTGGGATGTATGGCACGGAAACAAGCCTTTCAGCGATTACCGGAACTACTTCTTCCGTTATGTTTCCGAGTTCGGGTTCCAGTCTCTCCCTGCCCTTAAAACCGTTGAGGCATTTACCGAACCCGGGGACAGGAATTTTTTCAGCTATGTGATGGAAAGACACCAGCGGAACAATGCGGCAAACGGGAAGATTATGAACTATATGTATCAGACTTTTCTCTACCCCAGCAGTTTTGAAACGCTGATCTACGCTTCCCAGCTTCTCCAGGCCGAGGCGATCAAGTACGGGGTAGAGCATTTCCGTCGTAACCGGGGCCGCTGTATGGGAGCCATCTACTGGCAGCTCAACGATATATGGCCGGTAACTTCCTGGGCTTCGGTGGACTACTACTTCCGCTGGAAGGCGCTGCACTACTACGCACGGCGTTTCTTCCAGCCGCTGATGATCTCCTGCCACGAGGAAGGTCTCTTGACCCAGGAGCCTGACGCCAACAAGCAGCCGCTCTTAAAGGCAAAAATCGAAAAGAGTTTCCGTCTTTCCGTTGCCAACGAAACCTTCAAAGACCAGAAGCTTACGGTAAAATGGGAAATCCGGGACAGGAACGCCAGGGTATTGAAGGAAAAGACTATTCCTGTCAAGGTAAAGGCCCACAGTTCCCTCTGGCTCGACAAGGTAATGGTTCCGGAGATAAAGTCCGGAACTCCGTCCGGAGCTTCCACTCTTGATGATGAATACCTAAGCTATCATCTCTACGATGGCAAGGAATGTATCAGCGAGGGAACGGTTATCTTCAGTCTGCCGAAGTTTTTCCACTGGCAGGATCCCGGGCTCGAGTGCACGGTAAACGGCGACAGTATCACTGTCAGGGCCTCAGCCTATGCAAAGAGTGTTGAGATTCTCAATGAAAACGAAGACCTTGTCCTTTCGGATAACTACTTCGACATGAACGCAGGAACCAAAACGGTAAAGATCCTCTCCGGGAAGCCGGAAGGATTGAAACTGCGGAGCGTGTTCGATATAAAGTAACGCGGCGCCGGCGGGCGGTCTAAGGAAGCGCTGATTTATTCGCATTCGAATTCGTCAACGCAGTTGACGCAATCAGCGCTTCCCTAATAGGCCGCAAGGATAGCCATAAGCCTTTCTTTGCTGATCGAGCGGAGGAAGTTTGCCAGCCGGGGGCCCTGATCCTTGCCGATGAGGGCCTGGTAGCTTGCCCGGAAGAGGGCCTTGCCTTCAAGACCGGCGCTTTCCGCGGCCCGGTAGATCGCCTCGGCGCAGCTTTTGTCGTCGTTAAATTTTTCAATCCCCGCAACCACCTGATCGCGCAAAGTCCGCAGCCCTGCCGTTTCTTCTTCGCTTAAGGCCGCCTTTTCTCCGGCATTGCACAGATGGAAGCGGAATTCGTCCGGGGCACATTCTTCCGCCCAGTATTTTGCACAGACCGCCCTGGCTCTGAGTGCGGGAAGCTGTTCATCAGAACAGGAAATATTCGCCAGGGCCTGATCGATGTCGCCGTCCGCAATCTGGATAAGGTTACACAGGTGCCGGAAGGGTATCTGGCAGGGCGGAATTGAGGGCATAAGGGTTTTGCCTTCGCCGTCTACCGTTGTTTGGGAGAACTCATAAATTCTCTTTTCCCGTTGATACGTTGCTTCATCCTTTGCCGCTTCCAGCTTCCAGGCAATCCTTTCGGTCTTGTCGTAGTCTTCGTAAATTTTTATCACATCAAGATCGAAGGAGATGGTAAATTCCGTGTTAGGCCGCGTCCCGGCAAAAAGATAGCGCACCAGTTCCGGCGTATAGACCCGGAGGATATCCCGCAGATCCACTACCTTCCCTTTGGAACTTGACATTTTTCCTGCGGAACCCTTGATGCCGATAAAGTCGTAACGGAAGCTTACCGGCGCTTCGTGATTGTACACATCCTTGCAGACATGGCGGCCTGTATCAAAACTGCCGCCCTGACTGTGGTGATCCTTGCCCGCAGGTTCAAAGTCCACATCTTCAAAATCCCAGCGCATGGGCCAGTCAACCCGCCAGCCGAGTTTGACTCCTTTGGATGTTTGAAGATCCGTTGTTTCACTATGGCCGCAGGAATTGCAGTGATAGCTTAGACCCCATTCACCGTCCCAACCGTCAATATCGGTATCATCCCTGTTACACTTGTCGCAGAAGACGCTGACCGGCCACCATTCACCCTGAATCTTGTGATCCTCGTCCCGGAATTTGTCCAGAATCGTTTTAAGTTCTTCCCTGTGTTCAAGAGCCTTCCGCATGCCCCGGGCATACATAGAAGAGCGGTAACGCTTTGACTGGTAGAGAAATTCCGGGGCAATGCCCACTATGGGAAGCGCGGATTCTACATCAATTTCATGATGACGGGCGTAACTTTCATCCCGTCCCCAGGGATCCGGCACCATGGTTATGGGGAAGCGGAGGTATTTTTCAAGTTCATCCTGTTTGGGCATGTTGAGCGGTACTTTACGGAACACATCGTAATCGTCCCAACTGTAAATAAAACGCACCTTCCGGCCCAGATCCCGCAGGGCCCGGACTACGAGATCTACGGATATGATTTCCCGGAAGTTGCCGATATGCACCGTTCCGGAAGGGGTAATGCCCGAGGCACAGGTGTAAAGTTCCTTTTCACCCTTTTCCCTGATGATCTTGAGCGCCGTTTCGTCGGCCCAATGAGCGCTTGCCCTGAAAAGCCTGTCATGTTGCTGCATGCTGTTTTCCATAATAAAGAGAGTATACCTGAACAGGGAGGCTTAATGAAGTATCCGGTTATAACGGGGAATTCCGGCCTGCGCCTCCCCGCATATACGGATTATTGAGCTTCTTTCAAAACCCGGTTGCTTTTGAAAGAGCCTCTATTGTTTGTTGATACGGTTTCGATGAATCCGGGGTAGGTAACGGCGGCGCATTCGGAACCGTGTATCGTAATGGGGCCCGCCGTACCGCAGGCCGCCGCCGCAAAAACCAGCGCTATACGGTGATCCCCCCGGCTGTCAATTTCCCCGCCTTTCATGCGGCCCTCCCCGTGAATGACAAGCCCATCCGGCCTCTCTTCGCATTGTACGCCCAGCTTTGAAAATTCTTCCCTCATCACGGCGATCCGGTCCGTTTCCTTGATCCGGGCATGGGCCGCATTATAGAGAAGGGTGTCCCCTTCGGCAAAGGCCGCCAGCACTGCCGCCGCTGGCAGAAGATCCGGCGTCTTATTGAGATCGAATTCCCCGCCTCTGAGCCGCTTTCCCCCGCGGATCCTCACTGCAGGGCTTCCGCCGTGTTCCTCCCAGTGTACCCCGCAGCCCATGAGGGAAAGCATGTCAAGGAAAGCTTTGTCGCCCTGCGTATCGGCAGGATCAAGATCGAGCAGCAGCGCATCCCCGCCGCTTACCGCTGCTGCCAGGGCGGGAAAGGCAGCGGAGGAGAAATCCCCCGGTACTGTTCCTGTCACCGGTTTCCAGGAAGAGCCGCCGGGAATACGAAAGGAGGAAAAATTATCATCATGTTCGCAGGGAATCTGCCGGCCTTCAAGATAGGAAAGAGTCATTTCGATATAGGGCCTTTCGTTGAGAAGGGGTACGTCAATTTCGGTAAGGGTTCCTTTGGGGGCGCAGGGAGCGGCAAGGAGCAAGGCCGAAAGATACTGGCTAGTGGGCGAGGGGAGGCTGATCCGCCCTCCTTTCCAGGGGCCCTGAACGGTAATGGGCGCGTAACCCCCCGCCGATTCAACACGGACTCCCAGACCCTTCAATGCCTCAAGCAGGGGCGCCGCACTGCGGCGGCGGATCTGCTCATCCCCGTCAAAATGCACAGGAACGGAACCCAGGGCCGCCAATGCCAGGCTTAAAAAAAGGGTGGTTCCGGAATTACCCACATTGCAGGGCTGCGGCATGAAGCTGTTTTTTTCATTCAGGAATTCAAGTTTTCCCCGAACCGTCCAGCCCAGGAGTTTTTCTCCTGTTTCATCGGGAGGATTGGGACAGACAGGATCGATGCCGCGGCGCTCTTCAATTTTGGCGCCCAAGGCCCGGCATACGGCAACGCAGGAACGGGTATCCAGGGAATCCAGAGGGTAGAGGATTTCGGAGATGCCTTCCGCCATTGAGGCAACAAGAAACCTCCGTATCGTATGGGATTTTGAAGCCGGGATACGGACAGCGCCATTGAATTGCTGCGGTCTGATGATTGTGTCCATGAATCATGATACTACAATTAATATGTTCATTCTACTGCAAGACCCTGGGCGGATTAAGACATTACAAATAAAAAGCTGTTCTTCTTTCCCGCTTTTGCTTTTTCGTATTATAATGATCCCATGAACAAGCTCCTCATCCGAAACGGCCTTGTGGTCACCGAAAATTCCGAGACTGTCTGTGATCTGCTCTGTGAAGGGGAAAAAATAACGCAGATTGGGCGGAACCTTGCTGTTTTCTCCCCCGGCATGGAAGAGATTGACGCTTCGGGGAAAATAGTTATCCCCGGCGGCGTTGATGTTCACACTCACCTCAATCTTGATGCGGGTATTGCCGTAGCCAGTGACGATTTTTATACAGGCACGGTGGCCGCCGCCTTCGGGGGAACCACAACGATTGTGGATCATCCCGCATTCGGGCCTGCAGGCTGTCCGCTGGATCATCAGATAAAGAAGTATCATGGTTTTGCCGAAGGCAAGGCAGTTATTGATTACGGTTTCCACGGAGTTATTCAGCATGTGGACGGCGCCGTGCTGCAGATGATGGAAAGCCTGGCTGCCGAAGGGATAAGCAGTTACAAAGTTTACCTTACATACGGTTTCAAACTTTCAGACGGGGATGCGTTTCAGGTTTTGAAACGGGCAAAGGAACTCGGTGTACTTGTTACCGTGCACCCTGAAAACGATGGGGTAATCAACCGTCTGAGGGAGCAGTTCAGGGCGGAAGGGAAAACAAGTCCCGCATATCATCCGCTTTCCCGTCCCGCAGAATGTGAGGCGGAGGCAATCAACCGGATGATACTCATGGCGCATATTGCGGATGACGCTCCGCTGTATATTGTGCACCTTACTAACCGGCTCGGTCTTGAGTTTATCCGTGCCGCCCGGAACCGGGGGCAGAAGAATCTTCTGGCCGAAACCTGTCCGCAATACCTCTTGCTTGATGAAAGCCGCTACGGCCTTCCCGAATCCGGAAGGTCAGGCGAAAAAGCGAAAGCAGGCGCCGAAACTCCGTTTCGCGGTTCCCCTCTTGAGGGCCTTAAATATATCATGTGTCCGCCCCTGCGCGGCCCCGCCGATCAGGATGCCCTCTGGAAGGGCCTTGAGGCTGACATTGATACTGTTGCTACCGATCACTGCCCCTTCTTTTTTGAAACGCAGAAGATGCAGGGAAAGGACGATTTTACAAAATGCCCCTCGGGTGTTCCGGGCATCGAGGAACGCATGCCGCTCCTCTATTCCGAAGGAGTTACAAAAAAACGGATAGACCTGCGCCGTTTTGTCGAACTCTGCTGCAGCAACCCCGCAAAAATTTTCGGCATGTATCCCCAAAAGGGCGTGCTGGCTCCAGGTTCGGATGCGGATATCGTCATAATCGATCCTGACAGGCGGACGATTTTAAGTAAGTCAATGCTTCATGCGAATGTTGACTACAGCGCCTATGAAGGCTTTGAGGTGCAGGGTTGGCCTGTCTGCACAATTTCGCGGGGAGAGGTGCTCGTCCGGGACGGGAAATTTTACGGTACGGCGGGGAGGGGGAGGTTTGTCAGACGGGGAACCTCGACTGGTTCTTAATTGATGACAAGCCCTATTTCTTTTGACGCACCCATGTAGTGTTCATTCCCCGCAAAGGAAATCAGCGCCCGGTATTGTCCCCGATTGACCGGAGGGCCGTCCGGAATCGCAGTATTACTGTTACCGGTAGTATAGTAGTCAATATTCAGTTCCACAGGCGGTTCCGCGGAAGCGGCGGCGGCTTTTGGTTTTCCGTCATAGGTAAATTCCTGCCTCTCCTCCGCACTGATGGCAATAAACGCCTTTTGAATATGGTACTCAACCTTGATGTTCTGCCCCTGCCTGTATCCGTTTCCCGCAGGCCGTTCAATTCGCACAAAATAGTCCCCCACTTCCCCGGGAACTTCGGCAGTTCCATCCTTGTTTTCGAACAATGCTTCTTCCGAAGAAAAATAGGTGATGATAAAAGGCGGAACGTCATCCTTTGCCGCTTTTGCCTCAATAGGCTGCGGCTTGCCGTTATACAGAGTATGTTGATAACTTGCCGAGAGGAATGGGATTTGTCAATACGGCGTGTGGTTCTTTCCTCATTACTCCTGTCAAAAGGCGGCGCCCGGGCGCAGCCTTTGACGGGTTTTAGCGGCGGCGGCGCGGGGGAAGGGGAAGGAGCATGGGGACATTCCGCTGGTAGTTGCGGTATGAGGGCGTCCGGGCAAGCAGGTGTTTTTCCATCATGGGAATACTGGCAGTTATGAATAGGGTTATGATCAAGAGTATCCCCGGAAGGCTCAAGGGGTGGAAGTTTTGCAGACCTGCGACAAAGAGTCCAACCCAGACAAGAATTTCCCCCAGATAATTGGGATGGC
>JAIRNJ010000304.1 GCA_031258115.1 Treponema sp.
CGCCGGTGAGGAAAACGGATTGTGTACGATTCAAGTCAGTGTGACCGACACGGGCATAGGCATAAGCCCCGGCCAACAGGAACGTCTGTTCAAGTCATTCCAACAGGCGGAGGCCGGAAATGGACGGATACGAAGCATCGCTGCAAATCCGCTCTCTTGGTACACCAAAGGCCGCCACCGTGCCGATCGTCGCCATGACCGCGAACGTGTTCCGCGAAGACATTGAAAAATGCCTTGCGGCGGGTATGGACGCCCATCTGGGCAAGCCCCTCGACTCAGGAGAAATGTTTGCCGTGCTGCGCAAATATCTTTCGCCGTTCACGTGAGGTAACGCAGGTATGCGATTACGGTTTCATGGAACCGGGCCGGTCACCGAATTTTCGGTATGTCTTCGTATCTTCCCGAATTATTCCAGTAGGTGAGGCCTCCGTTTCCTGCGTCTTGAACTCCCTCCGCTTCCCGGCGGACATAATCGGCGTTGTAATGGCGCCGGTCGTAGGAGACATTAAGGTAGAAAGCCTGTACGTATGGACGCACGACGATCTGCCCCCTTCCGATCCGGGAACTGCGGAGTGTGCCGAAATAGTAGATCCGGTACGGCCTCTCCTCTTCGGGGCTCTGGGCCAGGAAATCCTGTTCAAAGTGGCTGGGATAATACATGGGGCAGATCACGTCTACCCAGGGCGCCAGAAGTTCCAGTTCCTGTCCGGTGCGGGCGCCGGTACGGTACCAGCCGTTGGCTCCGTAGATGTCGATTGAAATGGGGACTTTTACCCTGCCGCGGATGTGGCGCAGGAAGGAGAGGATGGCGCTTTCCATGTCCATGCCCGAATCCTGCCAGCGGTAGCGGATGTCCGCAAGGTTCACCCCGTCGGTGGGGAAGCGTATATAATCAAACTGAATTTCATCAAAACCCCTGTTCTGCAGTTCTTCCGCAATCCGGGCGGTGTAATCCCAGACTTCTTCCGAATAGGGGTCTACCCAGCGTTCATCGTAGAAGGATCTGACAAGTTCATATTCGCGATCCAGAGGATCGTCCCCCAGAATTTCAATAAGGTCTTCGCGGCCGCTCTCCTCGCCCTTCTTCCGCCGGGTATCCCGGTAACCTGCCCAGGCCTTGTTGGTTTTACCGTCCCAGACAGCGTACTTTCCCCCCCCGCGGGCGGCGAGTACCGGATCTTTGAAGACCACGATGCGGGCCGCCGTGTAGATGCCCCGTTCCTTCATCGTCTTGAGGAGCTTGTCGATGTCCAGGGGCCTGAAAACCCGGCCTTTGGCCTCTATCTCCTTATCCAGCGGGCTGAAACGGAGACGGCCGTAGTCGTCCTTCATGTCGATTACCGCCATGTTGAGACCCCGATCTGCCATGAGATCCAGATAGGGCTTGAGATCCGCGCTGTCCATGGCATGATTCACCGGGAGATAGAGCCCGTTACGGCCTTCGGCAAGGGCCGTATGAATCTTTGCTTCATTTCCGCCTGAATTTTTAAGCCCGGCCTTTCCCGCTTCGCCGAGGAGCCAGAGTTCACTAAGGTTTACCTTTTCGTCTTCCAGATACAGGCAGTTGAATTTTGAATCCTCAGTTCCGGAGAGTTTCCTGAGGAGGACGGGAACATCGTCCCGTTTTTCCGGTATCATGCCTCCGCCGGGGGAAAGATCCAGTTCCGCTACGGCCCCTTCGCTGACAAACCTGAGTGTTTTCCCGGCAGGGTTCAGGGAATCGACAGTACCGAAAACGGAAGCATCCGACCAGAGCAGACGGAAGGACTTTGCCTCCCAGTCAAGGCGGTAGATCCTCCGGCGGAAGGTCTGGGAAGCATAGATTTGGGACCCCTCATCCTCCAAAACAGCGGCAATATCCGCGGTTTCGTCGGGGTTTTCCGTGGTTTCCAGAGTTTCAAGGCCTGTATTGAGTTCAGTCCACCTTGCGCCCGGTACGGCGGCTTCAATGTAGTGGATCCCGTAAGTGCTGTGGGACACAAAAACGGTAAGCTCCGTTCCTTCATCCGTATCCGTCCCCCCGCCCCGCGCTCTTCCTTCGGCCGCCGGATGAAGCACGGCAACGGCCTTTATTCCGTTTGTTCTGTAGGGCGGCATGCCGAGACTCTTCCAGTTCCGGCCCCCGTCCCGGGTGAGAAACACCCTATCTTTGGTTGCGCAGACAAGAATTTCAGGATGCTCAGGATCGGCCTCCAGATCCTTTATCTCCTGTACCGCGGGAAGGAAACTTTTTACCCCATTCCGGTAGAGCTTGATGGTTTTTACCGGAAGCCCCTGATTCCGCCCCTCCCAGTTTTCCAGGTCTGCGGAAGCCTGGATGCCTTCGCCGCTCAAGAGAAACCAGGTATCTCCCGCCTTGAGAATCTTCCTTACGGCGGCCCCTGTCCACAGCGGCCGTCCCTTCCCCTGCTCAAAGCCGAAAAGCCCCTGTTCCGAACCGGCAAGGATTCTGCCGCTCTTCTTTGAAACTACAGCCTCAGGAATTTCCGCATTCTCCCCGGCCCGGATCTCCTCCGGGGGAAGCTTTTTTGATTCGTTGCGAAGGGTACGTACCCCGTCCGCTTGCGGCGGGGTTGTTGATTCGGCTTTCGCCCTGGCCCACAGTACGCCGGAAAAAAACACGATGTTCGCCATACAAAAGAGGACAAGCGGAAGCTTAAAGCGGAAAACCATGTCTCATGCTACCGGAAAAACCCCTGTTTAGGGAATAAGTGGAACGCGGCCTCTTCCCGCACTCTCCATGACTTGTCATGTTCCATCGAACAAGTTATATTAAAGAGAGAATCGGTAATTTATGGATATTGTGATACTGCAAAGCGCACACAAGCATGGAATAACCGAAGAAAGCATTCGTTCATGTCTATTCAACTTTAGGGGCGATAAGGTGCTGGATGATCCCCCTCCAAAACGCCTTTTGGCCGGTTTTGATCACCTGGGAAACGCGCTGGAAATTATTGCGATCGAAGACGTTGAAAGAAATCGGCTGGTTGTTGTTCATGCCATGAAACTAAGAAAGCAGTTTTACTATTTATTGGGGGTTAACGAAAATGGATTATGATGATATTGATGTTGAACGGGTAGTAGATGAGGTAATCCAGGCGGAAGAACAAGGAAGACTGCGCCCTGCGACAAAGCGGGAATCTATGGCGGTTCGCCTTGCCGCCCTCAGCTCCATTGTCCATGAAATGCAGGCAATAGTCGAAAATGACCGGGAACTTGTTAGGGAATAAGCGGAACGCGCCGCCTTTACAAGGGCCTTAAAAAAAGGGTAGTATCTAGCATCGTTGTGACGGCGTATTTACCGGCGGCCGGCTATTACGCTGCCGGAGGCGGTTTGTGCATGGCTCAGGCTCGGATTGAAGCTCCCGCCAAGATAAATGTTCATCTGGAGATTCGGGGACGGCGTCCCGATGGTTTTCATGATCTGGAAAGCGTTTTCCTGGAGACCGCCTTTGGAGACAGTCTCCTCATAACAGAGGAGGGGCCGGAACATTCCTGCGAAATTGCCATGCACTGGGAGCCGCCGCTCCGGGCCGGGGAACTGAAAGACAATATCATCGCCGGAGTGGTGAATTGTTTCAGAAAACGGACTTTTTACCGGAAGGGACTGCGGATAGCCGTGGAAAAACGGATTCCGGTGGGAAGCGGTATGGGCGGATCTTCTTCCGATGCCGCCGGCGTGCTTGTTGCGCTGAATGCCCTTTCCGGTTCATGTCTGGCGGAGCCTGAATTGCTGGAAATGGCCGCGGAACTGGGGAGCGATGTGCCTTTTTTTATCCGGGGCGGGGCCGCTCTGGTTCGGGGCAGGGGAGAGATTCTTGAAAGCCTTCCGCTTCCCCCCGGATTAAAGGTGGTACTGGTTAATCCCTTGCTGCCCAGTTCAAGTGCGGAAGCTTTTAGGCTTTTGGACAGGAAGCGGGAAGGGGGAGGGGAGCTTCCGCGGGGAAAGGGGCTCTCAGACCCGGTGGAATGGGCCGCCCTTCTGGAAGGCCCTCCGGGGGAATGGCCTTTTTGGAACGATTTTTTGCCCCTGTTCCTGGAGAAGGAGACTCCCTGCCAATATGCAAAAATTCTGGGAGATTTGAAGGAAAGCGGAGCGGAATTTGCAGGGCTCTCCGGTTCCGGTTCAACCTGTTTTGGGATATACAGCGATGGAGGTGAGGCAAAAAAAGCATTTGATTTTCTTTTGAAACGCTGGTTTTTTGTAAAATTAACGTTTTTCCTTGCAAATAAAGGACTTGAGGTAGTAAGATTGTCTTAGTGAGTGCATACTGCAACAAGGAGCGTATTTCATGGAAATTACAGACATACGTGTGCGCAAGGTAACCGGCGAAGGGAAATTGAAAGCCTATGTAACAGTCACCTTTGATAACTGTTTCGTAGTTCATAATGTAAAAATAATCGAAGGCAAGACAGGTGTTTTTATCGCCATGCCTTCACGGAAAACCAGGGCGGGAGAATACAAGGATGTGGCTCATCCCATAAATCCCGAATTCCGGGCTGCACTGCAGCAACGGATCCTGGACACCTATGATTCGGGAAATGTGCAGGATGATCCAACGGTAGATATTTAAGCCCGCCGCCGGCCTCTTGCCTTCCTCTTTGTTCTTTGGGACGTAGGCAAGTGGTAAGCCACCGGGTTTTGGCTCCGGCATGCACAGGTTCGAACCCTGTCGTCCCAGTAAAAGTTTTCACACCTTGAAAAATGCAGGGTTCGAAGGGTTCGGCCCGCCGACCTGAGGGAGGAAAAGG
>JAIRNJ010000002.1 GCA_031258115.1 Treponema sp.
AATATAGCTTTTCGCGCCCATAAGAAGGGATTTTTTAACCACATCCTCTTTCCCCAGCGCGCTCACCATAATTACAACGGCGTCTTTGTCAAATTCCAATATTTTTTCCAGTGCGGTAACCCCGTCCATTACCGGCATGGTAATATCCATCGTTACGAGGTCTATATTTGGGTACAATTCTTTGTATTTTTCGACACCCTGGGCTCCATCTCCGGCAGTTCCTGCCAACTCAAAACCCTCAGAAGTAAAAATCTGCCCCAGTTGCTTTGCGATAAACATGGAATCGTCAACTACCAACACCCGGTACGAACCTCCTTCCGGCTTTATGCCCTCAGGTGGTTTTTCGTTAAGGTTGGGCATATCACTCTTTGCTGTCATGCGGTACGCTCCTCTCTTCTTCTTAAATCGTAGCCTTTTGCTCGATGTAAGTCAAGTCATTGCCTAATAAAATAGGCATGAATTCATCCCGGAAGCCGTTGCAAGACGGTTTCTCCGCAGCCTCGTTTCGATTAGGATAGTGGGATGATTAATCAAGCATCCCATAGAAGAATTATAACACAATGAAGCCTCTTTTACTAGCTCCGATGGCGGAACTGAGTCACCGGGCCCTGAGGGAATTAATCGAAAGCTTCGGCGGCTGTGATGAGTATTTTACCGGGATGATCAGCGCCGGGGCTCTCCTTGGCGGCGGCCCCTTTGAGAAGTGGTACCTTGACGCAGGCCCCTGTCCCGAAAGAACCGTTTACCAGCTTGTAGGCGCCGGTGAGGAGCAGTTGGCGAGGGCTGCCGTCCTTCTGGACGGACGGGAATGCGCCGGAATAGACATAAATATGGGCTGTTCGGCCCCCCTGATACGCAAAACCGGCGCAGGAGTGGCCTGGATGGAGGATATTGACAGGGCAGGGAAGCTTATCGCCCGTTTAAGGCCCCTTACCCGGCGCAGACTCAGTGTCAAGCTCCGCACCGGTTTTAACGATGATTTTGACTATCTTCTCCGCTTCTGCCGCCGCCTGGAAGCCGAGGGCCTGGATCTTGTTACACTGCATCCCCGCAGCGCTTCGGAAAAGTTCAAACGCCGGGCCCGCTGGGACTATGTAGGGAGACTGAAGAAGGAACTTTCCATCCCTGTGGCCGGGAACGGGGATATAGACTCCGCCGAAGCCCTTGCCGAAAAAGCCCGGCCGCAGGGGAACCTCTGCGATGCCGTGATGCTGGGCCGGGCCGCCGTTCAAAGGCCCTGGATTTTCGCCCACGCGCAAGCCCTCGCCACGCCGTCAATTTCCTCAAGCCCCCGGCCCGGTACATTCCGCCGGGCAGGCGAACGTGAGCAAAGCTTCCCCCCGGGCGCATTCCGCTTTCCGAATCTTGAAGAAACCGCCCTCCGTTTTCTGGAACTCCTTGCCCGTCATCAGCCCCCCGAATTCCACATCAGCCGGGCACGGCGTTTTTTTGGCTTTTTCTGCAAAAATTTCAAATGGGGCACCTGGCTTGCAAACAGCCTCAACCGGGAGGAGAGTCTTTCGGGGATGGAAGGGGTACTGCGGAAATACTGCCGGGAAAACGAAGAGAATTGAACTTGTTCCGGGACTCAGGTTAGCTTTGGAACAAGTCCGTTTTACACTCCCAGGCTTTTCCTGAAGTTCTCCACAACCTCATCTACGCCGGGACGGGCATCCACGTCGATAAGGAGGCCCTTCTTGCGGTAGAAATCGATGAGGGGGGCGGTCTGATCCCGGTAAACCTGGAGCCGCTTCCGGATGGCTTCCGCCTTGTCGTCGTCCCTGGTGTAGAGTTCCCCGCCGCATGCGTCGCAGATTCCCTCCTCTTTAGGTTTGTTAAAAAGGATATGAAAGTTGAAGCCGCATTTTTTGCAGGTTCTCCGGCCCGAGAGCCGTTCCACTACCCCTGAATCGGGGATGTCGAAGTTGAGCACCTTGTCCACCGCGGAAAAACCTGAGAGGGCCTCCGCCTGGGGAATGGTACGGGGAAAGCCGTCGAGGATATACCCTGCCAGCGCGTCATCCCGGGCAAGGCGTTCCCGTACCAGGCCGATGGTTGTTTCATCGTCTACCAGTTTCCCCGAATCGAGAATCTCCTTGACCTTGAGGCCCAGGGGGCTCTTTGCCGCTATGGCCGCCCGGAAGATGTTTCCGGTGCTGATGTGGGGAACCTTGAGGATCTCCACCGCCCTTGCCGCCAGTGTACCTTTGCCGGCTCCGGGGGGGCCTAAAAAAATCAGTTTCATGATTCACTCCTATCAAAATAAAAAATGCATTGCTAACCGAGAGCCACATCCAAAACCATCATCAAGGCAAAACCCGCCATGAGGCCGCTTGTGGCGATGTGATCGTTTCCTTCCCGGTAGGCTTCGGGGATAAGCTCTTCGGCAACGACAAATATCATTGCCCCGGCCGCAAAGGACAGGGCATAGGGGAGGATCGACTGCATCGATATTACCAGAGCCGCTCCGATAAGCCCGGCTATAGGCTCCACGATACCCGATGCCTGGCCGTACCAGAAACTTTTCAGTCTGCCCATACCGTCCCGGCGCAGGGGGATGGAAACCGCCGCCCCTTCAGGGAAGTTTTGAAGACCGATACCAAGAGCCAGCGCGATGGCGCCTGAAATTCCTGAGCCGGGAAGCCCTGCGGAGGCAGCCCCAAAACCCACGCCCACGGCGAGTCCTTCCGGTATGTTGTGAAGGGTGATCGCCAGCACGAGGAGTATGGATCGGCCCCAGTTGGTCTTGATCCCCTCGGCATGGTCCTGCTCCATGTGGAGATGGGGAAGCAAGGTATCTACCAGTCTGAGGAAAAGGCCGCCTGAGAGAAAGCCTACGGCCGCGGGAACCCAGCCGGGAACGCCGGTAATCTCCGAGGCAGCCTGAGCCATTTCAAGGCCCGGGGAGAGGAGAGACCAGAAGCTTGCCGCGATCATGATGCCGCCTGCAAAGCCCAGCATGCCGTCCAGCACCTTACGGTTTATGCTCTTGAAGAAAAATACGGTGGATGCTCCCAGGGCAGTAACGCCATAGGTAAAAAGGGTTGCCAGCAGGGCCTGAAGCATTACCGGCTGTGTTTGTAACCATTCCATGATTTCATGCTAACAGAGTCTGTTCCAGAATGTCAAATTTTGGAACAAGTTCAACATGTACGCGGCGGCAGACATTTACGCGGCGCATTGTAATCCCTTTTGCAAAATGGTATTATTAAAATATCGTGCGTAAAAATCTGGAGTCCGGTTTATGGGTCCGGTTCAAATGGGTATGGACGTACATGGGGGAGAAGAAGTGGCGGTTTATCACCGGGCTCATCCTGGCGGGGATCACTTCTTCCCTGGTCATTGTTAATCCTTACCTTTCTCAGCGTCTTATTGATGATGTGATCGTTCCCCGCAATCCGGCTCCGCTTTTGAAGCTGCTGGGGGCGATGTTCTGTATGCAGGTGTTTCGTCTTTCCCTGCGTTACATCATGGTGATCCTCATGGAACTTGCCAGTACCGACAGCCTTACTTCCATGCGGCGGAAAATGTACGAGGTGATCCAGATTCAGGATTACCGTTTTCTGGACAAATTCCGCACCGGAAACCTCATGACCCGGATGACCAGCGACCTTGAAATGCTGCGCCATTCGGTGGCCTGGATCAGCTATCAGTTTGTGGATGCGGTGACGCTCTTTGGGGCAACCTTTGCCTTTTATCTTCTTATAGATTGGAAGATGGCTCTAAGCCTGGCTACCGTTACTCCCTTCATCTTTTTGATCAGTTCAATCTTTGTAAAACGTATCCGGCCCCGTTTCCACCTGCTCCGCGAAAAGCTTACTTCCCTCTCCACCACGGTGACCGAAAATATCCACGGAAACCGGGTGGTCAAGGCCTTTGCCCGGGAAGAATACGAGAAGGAGCATTTTGAAGAACGGAATGCCGATTACCGGGACACCAGTGTTGACAATGCCTATATCGCCGCGCAGTATCAGCCGCTTCTGGAACTGGTCAGCCAGGTGCTCCTCATCATCATGCTTCTCGTTGGCGGGATCTTCCTGATCCGGGGGGAACTTACGCCGGGGCAGTACATGAGTTTTTCGAGCCTTACCTGGGCTCTTGCAATGCCTCTGCGGATGCTGGGGATTCTTCTGGCGGACCTGCAGCGTTTCCATGCCGCGGCAACGATGATCATCGAGGTTGTAAGTTCCGTGCCTGCGGTTGTAGACAAGAGCGGCGCCGTGGAGATGAAGGAAAGGCCGCAGGGCGGTATCGAATTCAGGAATGTAAATTTTTCGATAGACGGGACGCCGATTCTGGAAGACATAAGTTTCCGGGCCGAACCGGGGCAGAGCATCGGTATTCTGGGGAGTACCGGATCGGGGAAGACAAGCCTTATCAACATGCTTACCCGTTTTTATGAACCGGATTCGGGGCAGGTGCTTCTGGACGGGGTGGATATTCAAAACTATACCCTTTCAAGCCTCCGCCGCCATATAGGGCTTGCCCGGCAGGAAGTGTTTCTCTTTTCCGATTCGGTTACCGGGAATATCAGTTACGGTAATCCCGGCCTTGACGGGGAGAGTATCCGGCGCAGGGCCATGCAGGCCGATGCCCACGGCTTTATCCTGAAAATGGAAGACGGTTACGAAACTCTGGTAGGGGAACGGGGAGTGGGTCTTTCCGGCGGACAGCGGCAGCGTATAGCCCTGGCACGGGCTTTGGCGGTGGAGCCTTCCCTTCTCATTCTGGATGATACTACTTCCAGTGTTGACAGCGAAACTGAACAGTATATTCAGAACCAACTGCGGAAGATGGATTTTTCCTGCACCAAGATTCTTATTGCCCAGCGGATCACCAGTTTCCGGGGGGCGGATCTGATCCTTGTCATGGACAGGGGCCGTATTGTTCAGCGGGGAAAGCATGAGGAACTGGTGAAGCAGCAGGGATTCTACCGTCATATCTGGGCCCTGCAAAATAATGTACAGGAATAGGAAGCGGCTTTACGATGGCATGGAAAACAGATAAACAGGCAAAGCAGACCCAGGGGCGGAACAAGTACGATGTTGATGAGTATCTGGACGATAAAGTCTCGTTTGTCAACTTTAAGTATGTGCTGGGTTATCTTGCAAAAGTAAAGGTCAGCATGAGCGCCGCCCTGATTTTCAGCCTCTTTTCAAGCATAATCGGCCTTTCGGGGCCTCTCTTTATCCAGCATGCGCTGGATGTAGCGGTGCCGGGCAAGGACTACCGCCTCCTCTTTCTTATGGCGGGAGGGCTCACGCTTACCATTGTGTTCTCCATCGGTTTTGGGGCCGTGAGGAACCTGATAGTGGCAAAGGCGGGACAGGCCATTATTCACGATATCCGCTACGATCTCTTTGCCCACCTGCAAAAGCTGCCCTTCAGTTTCTATGACACCCGTCCCCACGGCAAGATCTTTGTGCGTGTGGTGCCCTATGTGAACAGTGTTTCCGATGCCCTCTCCAACGGTATCCTTAACTTTATCATTGAGATCCTCAATATTTTCTTTATCATCTTTTTTATGTACAAGGTTAATGCGCATTTGGCAACAGTAACAGTGCTGGGCCTTCCGGTGCTGGCCGCCTTTATCTGGACGATCAAAAACAGACAGCGGAAAGCCTGGCAGCTTGTAAGCAACAAGAATTCCAATCTCAATGCCTATGTGCAGGAGAGTATTGATGGGGTGCGGGTTACGCAGGCATTTGACCAGCAGAGGAGAACCCTGGGAACTCTTGACCGCCTGGCCGATGAGCGGAACAAGGCATGGATGTTTGCCCAGTACATTTCCAACTCCGTGTGGTTCAGTACCGAAACGATAAGCCAGATTGTTTTTTCCTTTGTGTATATCATGGGGGCCTACTGGATGAATCCCATGGCGAGTTTCGGCATGCTTTTGGCGATGGGGAACTATGCCTGGCGTTTCTGGCAGCCCATCATCAACCTGGCAAATATTTACAATACCTTTGTTACGGGCATGTCGTATCTGGATCGGATCTTCGACACCATTGCGGAGCCTGTCCTCATTGAGGATGCCCCGGATGCCCGTGAACTTTCCGCCATGCGGGGACATGTGGCCTTTGATAATGTAAGCTTTTCCTATGATCCGGGACATAAGATACTCAAAGGCGTGTCCTTTACCGCAGATCCCAGCGACAGTATCGCTATCGTCGGCCCTACCGGAGCGGGCAAGACTACCATCGTCAACCTCCTCTCCCGTTTCTACAACATTGAAGAGGGCAGAGTGCTGATCGACGGTCAGGACATCATGAAGGTAACGTTGAATTCCCTGCGGAGCCAGATGGGGATCATGCTTCAGGACAGTTTTCTCTTTACCGGCACCATTGCGGACAATATCCGTTACGGCAAACTTGATGCCGGCGATGAGGAAGTGCGCAGGGCCGCGGAGCTTATCGGGGCCAACAGTTTTATTGAAAAATTCCCCCAGGGCTACGACACTCCCATTACCGAACAGGGCGGCGGCATATCCCACGGACAGAAGCAGCTTCTCGCCTTTGCCCGCACCCTCCTCAGCGATCCCAGAATTCTTGTACTGGATGAAGCCACCAGCAGTATTGATACCGGTACCGAGCAGCTTGTTCAGCAGGGGATTAAAACCCTCATGAAGGGCCGTACCAGTTTTATCATCGCCCACAGACTTTCTACTATCCGGGACTGTACCAGGATCATGTACATCAAGGATGGCTGCATTGCCGAGTCGGGAACCCATGACGAACTCATGGCCCTGAAGGGCCTCTACTATCAGCTTTACTGGGCCCAGTACGCCGAAGAAACCAGCTTTGAAAACAGTTCGGATGAGAGGGAAACCTGAACGGCAGTGAAAGGTTCATACCCCGGGCCCTTCATTTTGCGGAGCCTCATGAGGAGTTTTTATGCATGTCTTTATCGTCTATGCCCATCCCAGTGAGGATTCCTTTAGCTCGGAGATCCGGGACAGTTTTATCCGGGGCCTTGAAAGCGCCGGGCACAGTTTTACTGTTTCCGACCTGTACCGGATGAATTTCAATGCCCTCATGTGCGAGGCCGAATACAGGCGGGAGGCATTTTACCGCAGCGATCTCCCTGTCCCGGAGGATGTTGCCGCGGAACAGAAGAAGATAAACAACAGCGATGCAATTGTCTTTATATGCCCCCTCTTCTGGTCCGATGTACCGGCCATACTCAAAGGCTGGTTTGACCGGGTCTGGACTTACGGCTTTGCCTATGGGGAAAACGCGGAGAAACTTGTTTCCGCAAACAGAGACGGCCCGTTTAAACAGGGACGTTTAATGAAACAGCTTGAAAAGGGACTCTACCTTCTCTCCGCGGGGAACACGATGGAGTATTTCAACAATACCGGTATTCTGACGGCGATGGAAAAGGTTCTGCTCGACGACAGGCTCTTTGACCGGGTCAGACAAAAGGAACTGGTAATTTTTGAAGGCACCAGCCGGGAGATGCCCAGCCGGGAAGAGAAACGGACAGGCCATCTTGAAAGAGCCTTCAAGTGCGGCACCCTTCTTTTTTAGGCAGCCGCATTAACAGAAAGATTGCCGCTTTTTTCCCCGAAAGAAGAATGGGAATTTTATTCGTAACGGAAAAGCCGCTTTCCGCCGCGGCTTTTTCCAGCGCTTCCGCCGCCGCGCTGAGGATCACCGCCCTGCCTGCTGCCGCAAGAAGCTTTTCGAAACAGTCCAGCATTTCCCGGTAAAACTGCGCAGTATTTCTGTCTGTTTCCCTGTAGAGTCCCCAGGGAGGATCGGTAACGATTCTGTCTATATTTTGCATGTCCGGCCTCGGGGGAAGAGCCCTGAAATCGCTTCTGAAAATTTCACAGAAACGGCCCGGAGAGACGGAGCCGATTTTCTTCCGTGTCTCCTGTACCGCTTCTGCGGAAGTATCGGAAGCGTAGATTTTCTGCACGGGGAAACGGAAGAAAGCCTGGAAAGGGATGGAGCCGTAACCGCAAAAGGGATCCAGAACACTCAGGGATGCGCTTTTCTTTTCGCCAAGACCCGCAAGACTGCAGAGAGTCCAGGCAAGCGGAGGAGGGAGTTCTCCGGGGTGAAGCTGCTTTTCCCAGGAGGCATGCCGGGTAAGGCGTTTCATGAACACCGAGAAACCTTCCCTGCGGTAGAGGAACCAGAATTCCGTATCGGGCCTTGAACGGCTCAGGGAAAGCCCGGAGGCGCGGGAAATAAAGGCTTCCGTTTCCCTTTTTATCTTTTCGTTGACCGCGGCGAGCCTGTTTTCAATCGAGAAAACAATTCTGAAACTGAGTATCTTTCTGTTGTTTTCGGAAATGACAGGATTTTTACCAGCCTTGATTACAGCCCTCATGTGCTCTTCCAGGATTCCGGAAGGGAAACTCGATCCATCCTCCTTCCGGCGGAAGGTTCCGGCAGATTCCGCCTTTTCAACGATGCTTACCACCGCAAAAATATTGTTGAAGCAGAAAAAATTCAGCCTGTCATAGGAACAGGCAGTTTCAAAAATGACGGCACCGTTGAGGAGTTTGTGAATTGTTACATCTTCAAGGCGTCCGCGGACTACAGCGGCAATTACATCCTGCAGCCCGGGAACAAAGGCGGCATAGTAGATCATGGGTAATTATACTCGATTGCAACACGGGTGTCAGTGCCGGCTATTTCCGCCTGACCCCATAAGCACCTGAACATCCGGGCACACCACCTGAGTCCCTCAAGGTCTCCCTCTTTTTTCCGCCTGTTCCAAGCCGTCCATTATTCCGTATGGTAAGGCATACAATCTCCCGGCCCCTGCCAATAGAGAATGTAAGGATCTGCGCAGAAATAACATGACCGTTTGGTCATGTTATTTCCTTATTGCGTAAGCAATTAGAATAAAATGCAGGGCATTTTATTCTTGCGCAGTTCCTAAGGCAGTTAGGCGACATCATAAGGAAGCCCCGGATCCGTGGCTTGTGCTATGACATGGGGGGTTTGGGTCTTGATAAAGCCGTAAACCAGGTTATTGCAGACATTTTGAAATTTCACGAAACTTTGAATTCAGCTATTTTTTCCGGTTCGGCTTGATGTTCTTCTCTGCTTTCCG
>JAIRNJ010000049.1 GCA_031258115.1 Treponema sp.
ACAAGGGCGCTTTGCTCAAAAGTATGGATGAAGCGGGGGTGGATAAAATAATTCTTCTTTCCAATCATCCTGCCGCATTTTACAATTACAGTCCCGAAGGGAAACTGCTTGAAAAGAAAACGCTTAACCCTGCCGAAACCCTGAAGGCTGTAATGGATTGGTCTGCCTACTCAGATCGGATTATTCCTTTTTATTGGATCGATCCTCTGGAAAGCGATGCCATAAAGCAGGTTGACAGGGCTATAGATGCGGGAATCAGGGGATTCAAGGTAATCTGCGATCGTCACTTTCCGGACGATGAAAAGCCCATGGAAGTGTGGACTTATATTGCCCAAAAAGGGAAGCCCATTCTTTTTCATTCGGGAATACTTTACAGCCCCAGGGCTTCTTCCCGGTACAACCGGCCGGCAGGATTTGAAAAACTTCTGGAGATCCCCAAACTGCGTTTTGCCCTGGCCCATGTCTCCTGGCCCTGGCATGACGAAAACCTTGCCATGTACGGGCATTACAGAAATATGCGTGAGGAGGGAAGCACCAGCGCGGAAATGTTCATCGACACGACGCCGGGGACGCCCAAAATATACCGGAATGAAGTTTTGGGCAAGATTTATACCATAGGCTACGACATAGAGGATAATGTAATTTTTGGGACCGATTGTAATAATAACTACAGTTCCGCTTATACCAAAGAGATTCTGGCCATGGATAAAGAAGCTTTGGATCTTGTCAGGGTAACTCAGGCTCAGAGGGATAAGTATTACTCCAAAAACGTACTGCGGTTTATAGGATGCTGAGTACAACAGAAGAACTTAAAAAAAGGCTCCTCGACAATAAACAACACAAGCCTTTGGGCATCTATTCTGTCTGCAGTGCCCATAAAACGGTTATTGAAGCTGCGATTCTGCAGGCAAAGAAAGATAACAGTTTTATGCTGATCGAGTCTACTTCAAACCAGGTGGATCAATTCGGCGGTTATACCGGATTAAACCCTGCGCAGTTTATAGCTTTTGTAAAATCCATTGCCCTTAGCCTGGATTTTCCACCGGATCGGATAATCTTTGGCGGGGATCACCTGGGGCCGAATGTGTGGCAAGCGGAAAGTTCCCGGAGTGCCATGGAGAAAGGGCGAAGCCTTGTAAAAGCCTATGTGGAAGCGGGTTATAAAAAAATCCATCTGGATACGAGCATGTTCTGCGCCGATGATTCCGGAGACCGGAAGCTCCCCCTGCCGGACAGGATAGCGGCTGAACGGACAGTGGAACTCTGCAGGGTCTGCGAGAAAACAGCGGAGGAACAGAAAGAAAAGCCCCTGTATATCATCGGTACCGAAGTGCCTGTCCCCGGCGGCGCCAAAGAGGAGGAGGCCGCACCCCGGCCAAGTTCCCGGAGCAGTCTGCTTGAAACCATCGCGGTGCATAAAAAAGCATTTTGTGACGCAAATCTTGAAGATGCCTGGAACCGGGTCATCGGCATTGTGGCCCAGCCGGGGCTTGAATTTTCCGATCGCCGGATTTTTTATTATGACCGTTTTAAGGCCCGTGAATTAAGCGCCTCACTGGATGATACTCATCTTGTTTTTGAAGTCCATTCAACAGATTACCAGAGAGCCTCGGGGCTCCGGGAAATGGTGGAAGATCACTTTTGTATATTAAAAGTTGGTCCCTGGCTCACCTTCCGTTACAGGGAAGCCCTCTTCTCCCTTGCCCGGATTGAAAAAGAACTTATTCACCGGGAAGAAGATTGTTCCGCACTGGAACAGGTCATGGAAGAGCTAATGCTTAACTCCCGGCCCAACTATTGGGAAAAGTACTACCACGGGAGCGAAGAAGAGAAACGCTTCAGCAGAAAATACAGCTTGAGTGATCGGAGCCGGTATTACTGGAGCAGAAGAGAGCTCTTCGCTTCGGTGGATAAGCTTTTTGCCAATCTTTCCCGCACCGGAATACCTTATAGTCTCATTAGTCAGTTTATGCCTAATCTCGTTGATGCCGTGAGCGAAGGATACATTCCGGCAAAACCATGGAACCTCGTTATTGCTCATATTCAGGAAACCCTTGCCCTTTATTCTGCGGCCGCGGGGTTTTCTTCAGAAAAGAAGAGGGAAGTAATCGACTTCCCGAACAAGTCCGGGGAGTAATCATTAACACTTCGTGTTAATGTCCGATTTTACATAAGCGGCGAAACGTCCGCTTCTTATAGGAGTGAAGCTTGAAACGTATCAACAGGGAAAAAGGCCTGCCGTTTTTATTGACAGGGCTTATCATTTTACTGGATCAGATGGTAAAGACAATCATTGTCAAAAACTGGCCCCGAAGCGGCGTGATGATTGCCGATGTGTTTAACAATGAATTCCTGGAAATCTACCATGTACGGAATAAGGCCGTTGCCTTCAGCCTGGGGCACAACCTGCCCGATTTTATCAGACCTGTGCTTTTTATTGTCCTGCCCCTCGTGGTTCTTGGTTTTCTCGTTTGGTATTATCTTAAATCTTCCGAGTTCAGTCCCGTCCAGCGCTGGGCCGTGGCCGGAATCGTCGGCGGGGGTATAGGAAACCTTATCGACAGGATTTTCAGGCCCGAAGGCGTGGTGGATTTTGTCAGTGTGAGATTCTACGGGTTTTTGGGCCTGGAGCGCTGGCCCACTTTTAATATTGCCGATGCCAGTGTGGTAATCTGCTGCATCCTGCTTTTGTTTACCATCCTCATTCAGCCGAAAAAAGAAATTCAGGAGAAAAATTCACATGAATAAGAAAGCCAACACACTTCTTTTTATTCTGGGAGCAACGGTGGTAAACATAGTTGTTACTATTATCAGTTTTATTCTGCTCTTTGTGATTTATGCAAAATATCTGGTGCCTCACATGCCTGAGTCTGCGGCGGCCTGGGGCTTCCCGGTAATCTTCATCATTTCAATAGCCCTTTCTTTTCTCTTATACCGGGCTATTCTCAAAATGCTGCTCAAAAAAGTAGATCCGGAAAAATACTTCGATCCACTCTTTGGAAGGCGCCGGAAAAAATAAATTCAGATTTCACCGAACCAGTATGACATAAGTCGTATGAGTTTTTTCAGGTCTACCGGTTTGGGCACATGAGCGTTCATGCCCGCATTCTGGCAGGCTTCGAGATCCTCTACCAGCGTCCTGGAACTGATGGCGATGATTGGGATGTCCTGGGCGGTGCTCTTTCCCGAAGAGCGGATCGCACGGGTGGCGTCAAGACCGTTCATGACCGGCATTTCAATATCCATCAGGATCATGCTGTATAAATCAGGATCCTCCGTATAGAGCTTGACGGCCTCAAAGCCGTTCCGGGCCTCTTCAACAATGAGCCCTGTCTTACCGAGGCACAACGCGAGCATAACACGGTTAAAATCCATGTCATCCACGATGAGTACTCTCTTGCCGGTCCAGCAGCCGGAAGAAACTTCGGCCCGGGGGATCGTTGTTTGAGCATTTTGTAACTCTGAATTCATTATATTCATACATATTAAATTACAAAAAAACAAAAAAAAATTCTGTTATTTTAAAGGATGGATAAAATATAATTATAGAAATCAAAAAGAAAGCATAGAGGATATTATGAGATCTATAGTTATTTTTGAATGAGGATTGCGCATGTCTCCCTGCGGTCGACGAGCATAAGGAAATTTATTGTACGGCGCCGCTTCCGGCGGCTTGCGCGTAACAATAGACACAGGCGGCGGGACAGGGGGTGTAGGTACCGATGTCTACAGCCGTGGTACAGAGGCAATGCGGCCTCTGATTTCTGTCCTTTTTGGGAAAGAGGGCTTCCCCCGGCCTCAAGCCGGAAATAAGATCCCCGTCTATACAGGCGCCTGCCCTTATCCCCAGGGCTTCAAGATTCTCTCCCTCGGCGCAGCTCTGGATCTCCATACCCGCTCCCACCGCTGTTTCCGCCAGGCTTCCCAGCAGATCCCGTATCCCGCCCTGAAGGCGGCCTTCCCCGTCATAGTGAGGAAGCAGTCTGAAATCCCCATTCCCGGCCTCCAGTACCGCAATCCGGCGCTTTGTCCGCGGATACTCATCATAGACGCTCACAATGACACGCCGCAGAGCCCCCTTCAGGACAGCCGCAAGAGCGGCAAAATTTCGCTCATGAAAACCGTAATCGGTAAGGCTGCTTGCCAACACCGGATCATAACGCCAGATTACACGCCGCTCCCCAATCCGGAAAGCGAGTTCCACCATGGCCGCAGCAATCTCCCTTGCGGGAGCCGCGTTGGGTTCAATACATTCAGGATACCCGTTCAGGGTAACCATCACATACCAAAAAAAACCTGCGTTCTCAAGTTCCTGCGCATGACTGAGCAGTTGTCTGGGATCCCGTGTCCAGAAGACCAGCGCCTCCGTATCTTCAGGCAGCAGGGACACCCGTCTAATCTGTTTTACATTGAAAGGGTTGGACACATCCGCAAAACCCGCCTCCAGCCGCTCCAGGAACCAGTCAAAACGGAAACGGGGTATGTCGCAACGCCGGGATATGCTGATGATCACAAGGGAAGTATAGCATTCGTGAAGATACGCGGCTATCCGGCTGTCCACAAAGTCGTGTCCACAAAGTCGTGTACTTGACATTATTTCCTTCTTTTGGCTATAGTTATACCATTCTCCGGGGGTGTAGCTCAGTTGGCT
>JAIRNJ010000069.1 GCA_031258115.1 Treponema sp.
TAATGTAGACACATTATAGACTCGGCATTTATGCCGCGACTACCTTAAAAACCGCATTTGCGTATGCAAATGCAAGGTCTGTCCACAAAGTAACCGACTTTGTGGACAGACACTAATTATTCCTAAAAATCAAGGTATCTGATCTTCACTGTCCGATTCTAACTGCCGGGGGTTTTATCCAGGCCATTGTCGTTATTGCACAACCCGGAACGGAAACCGGTGGAACGAAACAGCCTGTGCCCATACGCTGTAGCTGAAAGAACAGGTGCAGGCGGAGAGGAAACCGGTCTGTTACCAAAGGCAGCGGGAGATATTCCCGGCCTTTGGCCTGCCGCCGCCGGTTGTAAGTTAAAATTTTTACAGGGAATTTAGGTGATAAATATAGCCGGTTTTGACACAGATTTCAAAAAGATGCCGTGTCATGGATTCTTCTATGATTCGCACATTCCCGTCGGAGATTCTGGTCAGCCTGACGAGAAAACCGTCTTCGGTTTCCCGGACGATGTCCAGGTATTCGGTTTTGCCTTCCCGGCATTTGATGCAGTACCTTTTCATACCTCTATTATCGGCACAAAGGTTTCCCCGACTTTAGCGGGCTTTTGCAGTTTTCGCCCTGCGGGCTGCAAAACCGCGTTTTTTAAAGTTGCTCCTTCAAAACTTCAGTTTTGAAGGAGCATTTGGCCTTAGCGTAAATCCCGGTAGATGGCCTCTCCTTCGGCGCTGAGCAGGGCGCTAAGTTTCTTCCAGGGGATGCGGACTTCGATGGGCCCCATGGAATAGGGGGCAATTTCGTACTGATCCCAGTGGAAACTCATTCCGGCCTTATCCAGGAAGAAATTTTCCGTAATTTCCACGGTTTCTTCAAAAAAACCGCCTTCCGTAAGGGCTGTACCGGAGCCGAGAGCCGCCCGGGAACGCAGGGCGTCGTTGATAAGGGCTGTAAGTTCCTCTTCCGCGCCGTTTTTAATGATGAAAGCGGGACTGATCTGCCGTCCGGCAAGACGGTCAATGACAAAATAATGCTGTTCCCGCATCCCGTGGGCGCCGCCTGTATAGGATTCACCGGTTTTACTGAAAACCCGGATGCGGGGACTTTCCGTTATAAGGCTTACCGTTTCTTTATGATACCAGTTCATCGACTCCCCATAATCGTCCCCTTCCCCGAAGCCGTTTTTCGCTTCAAGATACTCGGTCCGGTAAAGCCCTTCCCTCTCCGCAGCATACTGTTTAACCGTCTGCCCCCCGTATACGAGGGAACGGAAAAGAGCGGAATCGGGATCCCCGTCTTCCAGATCCAGGAGATTAAATTCCTGCATCATGGCGGGCTCTTCGGCATCTGTAAGGGGGATGCTCTTTTTTTCTGAAAAACTGATAAAACGGGCACTGCCGTTTTTCCCGGGCGCAGTTTGACAAGCGCAGATCAATGCCAGACTTAAAATGCCGGGCAGAGCGGTATAAAAGGTATTTTTCTTCATGTATACTAGAGTAACATATTCTCTCTTGATAGTTGTTAGTTTTTACAGAAAATTGGGTATAATATTACGATTTCATTCGGGGGTTGTGAGTACTAACGTGAATAAAACCGAGTGGTTCTACGATGAGCGTTTCTGGGAGGAATTTGCTCCCATCATGTTTGACAGGAAACACTGGGAGGAAGTGGATCTTGCGGCGGATGCGGTTACCCGCATGGCCCGTCTCAATCTCTACAAAGAGACGCCAAGCCTAAAAACCGAATCGAACATGAAACGAAGTTTTACGCAAAAAGCCGCTGCAGATGCCGAAAGGCCGCGGCTTCTCGATCTCTGCTGCGGTTTCGGGCGGATGAGTCTGGAATTTGCCCGCAGGGGCTTTTCCGTTACCGGGGTGGACATTACCAAAGCCTATCTTGCCGCGGGCCGGGAGGACGCGGACGCGGAGGGGCTTGAGATTGAATTTGTCGAGGAGGACATACGCCGCTTCCGGAGGAATGCGGCCTTCGACCTTGCCGTAAACCTCTACAATTCCTTCGGCTATTTTGAAGATCCTGCCGATGACAGGATCTTTGTAAAGAATGTGTACGATTCCCTCGCGGACGGGGGAAGCTTCATCATTGATGTGCTGGGAAAGGAGATCGCCGTCCGGGATTACACGGAAGCCGAATGGTTTGAAAAGGCCGGTTACATTGTTCTCACCGAATACGAACCGGTGGATTCCTGGGGCAGTATCTGGAACCGCTGGATTCTTATCAAGGATACGGAACGGATAGAAAAGGTTTTTATTCAGCGCCTCTATGCGGCCTCGGAACTTCGCAGCCTTCTTCTCGGCGCCGGTTTTGAACCGGTGGAGATCTACGGATGCTGGGATGAATCGCCCTACGATACCCAGGCACAGTCTCTCATTGCAGTGGCGCGGAAAAAGAAAGTCTGATATACTGAATTTGTTCCAAATAAAAGTAATCAGCGAGGCTGCACATGTCAAAGTATATCCTTGCCCTGGATCAGGGCACCACGAGTTCCCGCGCCATACTTTTTGACGGACGGCAGAACATCAGGGCAGCGGAGCAGAAGGAGTTCCCGCAGATCTACCCCCGGGAAGGCTGGGTGGAGCATGATCCCATGGAGATTTATTCCTCCCAGTATGCGGTGATGATGGAACTTATCACCAAACAGGGGATAAGCGCAAAGGATATTGCCGCCATCGGTATTACCAATCAGCGGGAAACAACGATACTATGGGATCGTAAAACCGGGAGGCCCATCTACAATGCCATTGTCTGGCAGTGCCGCCGTACCGCCTCCATCGTGGACGATCTGGTAAAGCAGGGTCTGGGAGACCATATCAAAAAAACAACAGGACTCGTACCCGATGCATATTTTGCCGGTACAAAGATCAAATGGATACTCGACCGGGTAGAAGGTTCCAGGGAGAAGGCGCGGCAGGGGGACATACTCTTCGGTACGGTGGATTCCTGGCTCATCTGGAAACTTTCGGGCGGCAAGGTTCATGTTACCGATTATACCAATGCCAGCCGTACCATGATCTTCGATATTCATAAACTCGACTGGGACGAAAAGCTCCTTGAGGCCCTGGACATCCCGCGGGCCATGCTGCCTGAGCTGAAGAGTTCAAGTGAAATTTACGGCACAGCGAACATTCAGGGGGTGGAAATTCCCATCGCCTCCGCCGCGGGGGATCAGCAGGCGGCCCTCTTTGGGCAATGCTGCTTTGGCAGGGGGGATACCAAGAATACCTACGGTACAGGCTGTTTCCTCCTTATGAATACGGGAACCGAAGCGGTAAAAAGCAGGAACGGGCTTATCACCACCATTGCCGCAGGTTCTGCAGGGAAAAAAGGGAAAGTCAGCTACGCGCTGGAAGGTTCTGTCTTTGTGGCAGGAGCGGTGATCCAGTGGCTTCGGGACGAGATGCGGCTGATAACCGACAGCGCCGACACGGAGTATTATGCGGGAAAGGTGAAGGATGCCGGGGGAGTGTACCTGGTTCCCGCTTTTACGGGCCTGGGGGCCCCTTACTGGGACATGTACGCCAGAGGCTGCATCATCGGACTTACCAGGGGCACCAAACGGGATCACATTATCCGTGCCGCCGAGGAGAGCATCGCATACCAGAGCCTCGATCTTATCCGGGCCATGGAGAAGGATACGGGAACCAAAATCGGCAAACTCCGGGTGGACGGCGGGGCAAGCCGGGATATGTTTCTGATGCAGTTCCAGGCGGACATCATGGACGGTGAGATCCTCCGCCCGAAGATCCGGGAAACCACCGCCCTGGGCGCCGCATATCTGGCCGGCCTTGCCGTGGGCTACTGGAAGAGCCTTGACGAGATCAAATCAAAATGGAAGATTGACCGCACATTCGTGTCCCGTCTTGAAGATGATCGGCGCAAGGCGCTGATCGCAGGCTGGCACAAGGCGGTAGAGCGCAGCCGTTCCTGGACAGAGTAATCTGAGCCTGTTCCAAAACCTCATTTGGTTTCGGAACAGGCTTCCGGTAATAAAATTTTTTATGAGGTATTTGATGGCGACCATAGGGTAATTTCTAAATTACAAGACGTATCATTCGGAGCTAAAATAACATCCGGAATTTTAGACGGTGTTTCCTTGGGAATAGAATTATATGGAAAATATCCTATAAAAACAAAAAATGAACTCGTGTTTTTTCCTCTGCTTGGATTGGATGGTCAAATATTTTTATTCATGAAAGATAATGAGCTGGATTATCATTTTACCGACTTCAGCGCCCTGTGGTTAAGGACGGGATTGGGCTTAGACTATCCTATTTTTAATAAGGTGTTTATTCGCAGTGAAGTATTGTGGGGACTTAGGTTTAATAACAAGATGGAAAATGACTATCTTAATAATTTTGACTGGAATAATGATTTTGAAAAATTCATGATGGGAAGCATTAGTCACGGTTTTAAATTTAAGATGGCTATCGGGTATAAATTTTAATACATAGCACCCAAATTACGCAACAGTCCTGTTTACGCTTTTCTGCCTTTCGGCAGACCGGGCCTTTGGCGGCCCGGCCTCCGCAAATTCCCCCGCCCTGCGCCGCGGGCGGGCGCTACAGGCGGGCGCCGCGGGCGCTTTCACTTGATCAGTATGAATTCCACACGGCGGTTCTTCCACCAGTTGTCGTGGTCTTCAAAACGTACAACGGTACGAGCGCCTCCCACTCCCACATAGGACAGGCGGTTCCGGGAGACTCCGTTGCGTATCAATATATCCATCACGGCCCTGGCCCGGTCTTCGCTGAGGGGCTTGAGACCGATGACGCCGGCTCCTCCCTGTTCCTCGTTGCTGCGTGCGGCGCTTCCCGGCGCGGTGGTGGGATTGGCGTGGCCTTCAACCTGAACCCGGTAATCCCGGAACTTGTTGAGAATCTCCGCGACCCGTTTCATGATACGGATATTGTTATCCACCGTGGCCTGGGGAAGTCCGTCGAAGTCCGCCGCATTGGCCCTGAACACGATTGAGGGAACCTGAATTTTCAGATTGTCCCCGTCCCGAATCACCAGGACATCCACTCCGATTCTGCCCGATATACTGCTTGCGTTCCCCAGCGTGTCTTCCGCGGTGAATGTGTAGGGATAGTCGGTGGCGGCCTGTACCAGTTCGCCCTTGTTGGAGCGGCCGTTCCAGATTGAACGGGGAGTCGGGCTTCCCCTGCCTTCAAGCCTATAGAAGAGAAGGTTTGGTCCTTCAGGCTCCCGTATCTCAAGGCTCCAGCGCTCAATCGGAGAAGCGTCATTCGCGGAGAGGAACATGCTCAGTTCATCTTCCACGCCGTCGTTATCCGGGCTGAAGTATTCGGGACTGTATCTGAAACCCAGTTCCGGGCCGGACACGTCGATAAGAACCGGCGGCGCCGCGGCGTCTGCGATATCGCCCTTGGTGTAATGTACCGTAAGATGAGGCGTGTATCGTCCTTCCCGGAGCTTTCCGTCGTCCGAAAGACCGTTCCAGCCCAGGGATGCGGGCACGCCTGCGTTTCCCGAATAAGTCTTGAAGAGGGAACCGTCTTCGCCTTTCAGTTCCAGGTTCCAGGATTCGATGCCTTCCTGCAGGGAGACAATGGGGCTGAAGCGTATCAGGTCTGCGGCCTCACCGGGTTTGGGCGCCGCAGCGGAAACCGAGGCGGTAAGGAAGACCCTGGGTATCCTGGCGTCAAGAACGATGGGCGGCAAGTTCAGCGAGGCGCTGTTGCCCCCTTCGTCCGTACTTTTCAGAGTAAAATGATAGGTCCCGTCGGGAACGGTATTTCCCGCCTGATCGGTGCCGTCCCAGGGAAGATCGGGAGCGGAACCGTCCCATGACCAGGTGCGGATCAGCTTGCCCGAAGAATCGGTCAACTCGGCCTCCCAGTGATCGTAAGCCTCTGTCCTTACCTTTACGGGGAGGAAGTCCCTGTTTCCGTCGCCGTTGGGCGAGAAGAGGGTAAAGGCCGATGAAAGTTCCGCCCTGGGCGTCTCCGTGTCCACCGTAAAGGGGGCCGATACGGCGCTGGGCTGGTTGCCCTGGACATAGCGGAGTTCTATCTTTGCCGTATATGTTCCGTCACCCACAAGGTTCCCCCCACTATCCCTCCCGTTCCATGTCTGGGGGCCGGGAGCGCCGCCGCGGCCTTCAAAAGTCCTGATCGCCCTGCTTGATTCATCGTAAATATCGATCTTCCAGGAACTTATTCCTTCACTAACCTGGATGACAGGAATAATGCTTATCGTATCCTTGACCCTGTCTCCGTTTGGACTAAAGAAGCGGGTATCGGTACTGAGCATCACCGGAGTATCGGCTGTGCTGAGGCTGAAACGGACCTGGTTGGACCGGCCCGTATTCCCCGCGGCATCCGTGGAAACCAGTTCGTAGACGTATTCCCCATCCGCCGCCTGAGCGCCTGAATCGCCGCGGCCGTCCCAGTTGGCTCTTGCGGGGGGACTGCCCTGGAAACGGTAGGTTTTGAGAGGCCTTTCATTGGGGCCCGCTCCCTGGCGGCGGATTTCCGCTGTCCAGATTCTTTCGGCAGAACCCTGCTGGGTAAAGATCATTTCATCCTGGTTCCCGTCGTTATCCGGGGAGAAGGCCGGGTATTCGTTCCGCACAAATGCCGTGGGAGCTGTAATATCCAGTGTGAACGGAGGCGAAGCGGCTGTGGAGACATAACCGTTCCGGTAGTTTACCGAAAGAGTCCCCTGGTAGATCCCCTCGGCCAGCACGGCGCCTGAATCATTTTTGCCGTCGTATTCGATTCTTGAGGGAACGTCTCCTCCACCCTTAAGCGTCCGCAGCGCATTTCCCCGAACATCGTTGATCCGCAGTGTCCAGCCGGTAATTCCTTCCTGTACCGGTATTGAGGGGCTAAAGCTGATGGTATCCTTGATCCCGTTGCCGTTGGGGCTGAAGGCGCCGTCGCTGATATAGAGATTCACCACCGGCTGAATGGTGTTTACGATGATGTTTTCCATAAGGCTTTCAGTATGGTTCTGCGCCCTGTCGGTGGAAGAGATTCTGAAACTGTAAACTCCGTCGGGAACGATGTTTCCCGAATCGTCCATGCCGTTCCAGACGATGGCTTCCGGTTCCCTGTCCACAGCATCAAAACTGCGGATCTTGACCCCGGATGCGTCATGGATTCCCGCATCCCAGAGATCCTCACGGGAACCTGAAACAGGAAAACTCAGGGCATCCTTGTTTCCGTCTCCGTCGGGGCTGAAGATCCGTTCCTGTTCGCCGGGAACAACAATCTCCACCACCGGAGGAGTGTTGTCTATAACTACGGTATAGCTCTGAGTCGTGCCAATATTCCCGTTATCGTCCGCGGAATTGATCACAAAGGTGTAGGTTCCGTCCGGGGCCGTTTCCCCGTTTTCCATGATTCCGTCCCAGCGGAAAACCGGAGGAACTATGACCCCGGATTTTACGTCGGTGATCATTCTAAGGATATTCTTTACCCGGTCCTCGGTTTCCGGCCGCCGTTCCGCATTCCGGAAACTCCGTACCGTGTCTCCTTCTTCGTTCTGCACCTCCATTGTCCAGCTTGAAACATAGCGGCTGTCGGTGATCGTGACGGGAAATTCCAGATCGTCCCCCTTGCCGTCGTTGTTGGGGGACATGTAGATGACTTCAGGGTAATCCACCGTAATTGCGGGAGGGATCCTGTCCATAATTCCCGCATACCAGGTAAGTCCCCCGCCGAAGGCCCAGATATCGTTGTAAAGGGGCTTGGCCCCGCCCGCGATGATCAGATCCCCGTCGGAGGGAAGCCGCCCTCCTGCCAGACCCTTGCCGCCGGATTTCAGTTTGATGTCCACGGAGAGGCCTATTGAGGGCGCCGCTACAAAAGACTCTCCTTGGGAAAGCTCCCGCACATTGAGACCCGAAGCGCCGGGCCAGGAGATCCCCAGGTTCACAATTTCGGCAAAGGTCATGTTGAAGCCGGTCTTGAAAATGAGGCTTGTATGATCCCAGTCGAAGAGGCTGGGGACGCCGGCATCCGCCGCGAAACCCAGCCTGAAGGGGATCGGTTTCCCTTCTTTCCCTTCAATCTGTACAATGTCAAATGAAATACCGCCAAGGGGGGTAAAAGGAGAGGGGTAGAAGCTCTTTCCCAGCCCCCGGAATGCCAGAGCCCAGGTAAAATTGGGGAAGGGCCCCAGTTTTCCTATGTTGTAGCGGAAACCGAGATCCCCGTTGAGCGACCAGTCGGTTCCAAAGCCGAAGTTGAGCCCCAGCCCCAGGCTCATGCCCCTGAGCAATTCCTTGGAAACATTGAAATTCCCGCCAAAGACATCCCCGATGGGCAGGGATTTTTCAAAAGGGCTGTTGATGAAGCGCAGGCTTCCGCCGAAAACCGCATATTTGGCCGGAATAAGGGCGCCCAGCTCAATATCATTGCCGTAGCCCCTCTCATTCCCCAGGCCGCCTATGCCCGTATAACCCAGATCGAAGACCATCCGCTGGGCGTCTCCTCCCTGGGCAGGGTTCAGGGTGCTGGCCGGGGCGCCGCCCTGTGTGGTGCTGAAGCCTCCAAAGCCGGCCGTCGCCGGTGAATAGAGATCCGGTACGGCATCGGCCCCATGGGGGCCGGCCCCGAGTTCTGCGGCGGCAAGGCAGAGAAAAACGGCGAAAAATTTTATATTATGGTTCATTTATTCCTTCCTGAATTAACCGGGCTTTGGAACAAACTCAATTATAGTATAGTTTTGCACCCTCCAACAACAACGAAAGGGCCGGTTTGAGACAGGTATTTATGTACTTATATATGTTTTTTTGAATTAGTTTCTGAAAATTTTTAAATTTACAGGTTCAGCATGCAATTCAGAATACAATCCTTGACCTTCAAAGCCTCAATCATTATTGTTCATGCAAAAGAAAATAGATTACGGAGGTACAATCATGAAGAAAGTTTTGACTCTTGCCGCCTTGTCCCTGCTTGCGCTGGGTTTTGTGTTCACAGGCTGCAGGAAAGATTCGGGAGGGGCGGCTCCCGCGGCCGGCAGCGGGAGACAGGTTACGGCGCGGCTTCTCACCGATGCAACGGGAATCGACGACAAGTCCTTTAATGCCGCTGCCTGGCGTGGAATTCTCGAATTCTACGGGGATACCTGGACAAATACCAGACAGCGGGGAGAGTCCTACGATGTGGTTACCGCGCAGACTCAGGATATGTATATTCCCAATCTGAGGCAGGCCACCGATGAAGGCTACGATCTTATCGTCTGTACCGGTTTTACCTTTGCAGATGCCCTGACCGAGGTCGCCGCCGAAAACCCGAATCAGAAATACATGATCGTGGATGTGGACTGGGTAGGGCTTCCCAACGTGCTCCAGGCGCTCTATGCCGAGCATGAAGGCTCCTTTCTCGTAGGCGTCGCCGCCGCCCTGAAGGCCAGGGCCGACGGGATCAGCAATCCCCGTTTCGGGTTCATCGGCGGCATTCCCGGGGCGACTATTACCAAGTTTGAGGTCGGTTACATCCAGGGCATCCTTGCGGTGATACCCGATGCCCGGATCGTTGACTACTATGTAAACAGTTGGGGTGAACCCGGCCTTGCCAAGACCAAGGCCAAGACCTGGTACGACAGCGGCGTTTATGCCATCTATTCGGCGGCAGGGGGAAGCGGGAACGGTACCATAGCCCAGGCCAAGGAATACCGGGCGGCCGGCCGGAATGTCTGGGCCATCGGGGTGGATTTGGATCAGCATGAAGACGGTCTGCTTCCCAATTCAAATGAATCCGCGGTCCTTACTTCAATGCTGAAAATGGTTGAAACCAGCCTTGTGTACGGCCTCAATGCGGTGAAGGACGGAAGCTTCCGGGGCGAAGTGATCACCTTTGACATGAAGGCTAACGGGGTCGGGTACTCTTCCGCCAACAGCGCTATCACTGCCGATATAAAGAGTCAGTTGGAAACATACAAATCCCGGATCATCAACGGCAGTCTCAAGGTAGCGGCTACCTATGCGGAGGCCAAAAAGCTTCCCGGTTTCCCGCAGGATCTCAAGGCTCTGGATGATTGATTCGCGGCGAGGGTTTCATGCCCCGCATCTCCGCGGCGGGAAGAGCCGTTAAATGCCTCCTGCCATTGAGATGTCCGGTATCACGAAGATCTTCCCCGGCGTTGTTGCCAATGACGGGGTGGATCTCCGGGTGGAGCAGGGGGAGATACATGCTCTTCTGGGTGAAAACGGGGCGGGGAAGTCCACCCTTATGTCTATCCTCTTCGGTCTCTACGAAGCCGACGGGGGAATCATCAGGATACGGGGGGAGGATGCCCGTATCCGTAACCCCAACGACGCCGCTGCCCTGCATATAGGGATGGTGCATCAGCACTTCCGCCTGATCCACAATTTTACTGTTACAGAGAACATCGTTCTGGGCAGGGAACCCCGCATGCCCTGGGGAAATCTGGATCTCCGTTCCGCGGAAAAGCGGGTCGGGGAACTTTCCGCAATCTACGGCCTTTCTGTTAATCCAAAGGCAAAAATCGAAAACATCACGGTCGGAATGCAGCAACGGGTAGAGATACTGAAGATCCTCTACCGGGACGCGGATATTCTGATCTTCGATGAACCGACAGCGGTACTCACGCCCCAGGAGACTGATGAACTGCTGCTGATCTTCCGCCGCCTCAAGGCTGAGGGAAAAACCATCATCTTTATTACCCATAAGCTCAAGGAGATAAAGGCGGCGGCAGACCGCTGTACGGTGCTCCGCCGGGGAAAGGCTGTTGCCGCGGTGGATGTGGCCGGAGCCGGGGAAGAGGAACTTGCCCAAATGATGGTGGGCCGTCCGGTGAGTTTCCATATTGACAAGAAACCTGCCGGGCCCGGAGACCTGGTGCTGAGGATCGAAAACCTTACGGTGGAAAGTTCCGGGGGACACGCCGCAGTCCGCTCCCTGAATCTTGAAGTCCGCGCGGGGGAGATTCTCGGCATTGCCGGAGTTGATGGTAACGGTCAGGGGGAACTGGTAGCCGCTCTCGCAGGATTACTGCCTGTGAAAGAGGGCCGCATATTCCTCCGTAACAGGGATATTACCCGCGAAAGCGTCCGCAGCCGGAACGAGGCAGGATTCGGCCTTGTACCGGAAGACAGGCACCGTTTCGGCCTTGTACTGGATTTCAGAATCGACGAGAATTTTATCCTTAAAAATTTCAGGAGCTATCCGTATTCTTCTTCAACAGGATTCCTGCGTTTCAATGACATTGCATCCCATGCGGAATCGCTGATAGAGCAGTTTGATATACGTTCCGGCAGGGGAGGAGCCACGGTAACCCGTTCCATGTCCGGCGGCAACCAGCAGAAGGTGATCATTGCCCGGGAGATAGATTCTTCCCCGGCTCTTCTTGTGGTATCCCAGCCTACCCGCGGCCTGGATGTGGGTGCAATTGAATATATCCACAGGCGGATCGTTGAAGAGCGGGACAAGGGCCGGGCAATACTCCTTGTGTCCTTTGAACTTGAAGAAATTCTGGGGCTCTGCGACAGGATTGCCGCTATTTCCCGCGGCAGCATTGCCGGCATTGTTGATGCGCAGGATGCCGATGAGCGGAGCATCGGCGCCATGATGGGGAGTTAGTGCAGTGAAAGTGAGGGAGAAGGCGTGGGAACTTTTGAGCGGTTCCGATGCACTGGTGTCTGTAGGAGTAGTGCTGCTCGGTTTCCTCGTTGCCACGATCCTTGTGGCTCTGACCGGCAGAAATCCTGCGGGAATGTACCAGGCGATACTTCAGGTGGTTTCGGGCTTCTCAAAAAACCGGCAGGATGTCTGGGTATGGAATTCCCGCTATATCGGCGAATGGTTTGTAAGTTCCATACCCCTCATTCTCTGCGGGCTTTCCATGGCCTTTGCGGCAAGGACAGGGCTCTTCAACATAGGGGCCGAAGGCCAGTACATTGCGGGCCTTACCGCGGCCCAGTTTGCCGCCTTTTACTTTCCCCCCGTACCGGTACTCCACTGGATCATGGCGCTCCTCTTCGCCCTGGCCGCCGGGGCGCTCTGGGGAGGAATCGCCGGCATACTCAAGGCAAAGTATGCGGTTTCCGAGGTTGTGGCAACGATCATGATGAACTATATTGCCTACTTTACAAGCCGTTACCTTACCCTGCAGATTCCCGGAACCAACACATTCCGTACACCCAACTTTCCCCCCACCGTCCGGCTTTCGAGTCCTTTTCTGGAATCGATCACCAACGGTTCCCGTCTCAATTACAGCCTCTATCTTACCTTGATAGTGGTACTGTTTTTCCGGATCGTCATGGAGAAAACCAGACTGGGCTACAGCCTCCGGGCAACAGGTTTTAACAAGGACGCTGCCCGCTATGGAGGTATCAATGTAAACGGCGGACTCACCGCGGCCATGGCGATTTCCGGGGCCTTTGCAGGACTCGCCGGAGCCGCTGTTGCGCTGGGAGTCTTCAGCTACGGCAGAGTACTTTCCGTGCAGGACGGATACGGCTTTGACGGCATCGCCGTTGCGCTCGTAGGAAACTCTGGCGCCTGGGGAACCGCACTGGCAGGACTCCTCTTTGGCATGCTCAAAAGCGCCCAGCCCCTGATGCAGTCCCGGCAGATACCCAAGGAGATCGCCGCCATCATCATGGGAATGGTGGTAGTGTTTATATCTTTGAGGGCAGGACTGCGCATACTCATCGAATGGCGGATGAAACAGCGCCTGAAAAGGGAAGAATCGGAAAAAACCGCGGAGAAACATGCTTGCGAAAGGAACGAATCATGACAGTATTTCTGCACACCGTACAAACCCTGTTTCCTTCGGGGATGATGATTTTTGCCCCCATACTCATTGCCGCCTCAGGCGGCATGATCTGCGAAAGAGCGGGGGTGGTGAATATTGCGCTGGAGGGCCTCATGGCCATCGGCGCCATGAGCGCCGCCATTACCCATGTGTTCCTGGAGAGCAGTACCGGCCTTTCCATCCCCCTCGCCCTGCTTGCCGCCGCCCTTTCAGGCTGCCTCTTCTCCCTTATCCATGCTTTTGCCTCAATAAGCCTCAGGGCAGATCAGGTGATCTCCGGTACGGGGATCAATCTCCTGTCTAACGGAATTACCGTCTTTGTCTGCCAGCTCCTCTTCAGGATGGATCGCAGCGCCAACTACCTTATGGGTATGCGTTCAGGCCCCGGCGGCATCTATCCCACAGCCTGGCTTGCGCTGGCAATACTGCTAATCGCATGGTTTGTATTATACAAACGCCCCTGGGGCCTCCGCCTCCGTGCCGCCGGGGAGCACCCCCAGGCCCTTGCCTCCGCCGGAGTTGACGTAATCCGCATCCGCTACATCGCAGTGTTGTTGTCGGGTATTCTCGCCGGCCTTGCAGGCGGCTGCATCGTACTGACCCAGGAAATCCAGTTTACGGTAAGCACGATCAACGGCAAAGGCTTCATTGCCCTGGCCGCCGTCTCCTTTGGCCGCTGGCTCCCCCTGGGCATCCTCGGCTCATCATTGCTCTTTGGAGCGGCCAGCGCCCTGGCCGTTTATATCGTAGGAAACGTGGATACCCTGAAATTCCTTACAGGCGATTTTTTCAGCGCGCTACCCTACCTTATCACCCTCATAACACTGGTAGTGTTCAGCGGTAAAGACTACGCTCCCCGCGCCTCGGGCCAGCCCTACGACAAGGGGAAGAACTAGGAGCCTGTTGCACTTGTTGATTTTTGTGCCACCAGTGGCCCAAAAATCTCGATTATCCGGCGTCCTTTGGCAGTTTGCAGAGTAAAAAATCGCCTGATCGGCGATTTTTGGAGGT
>JAIRNJ010000213.1 GCA_031258115.1 Treponema sp.
AACAGCGCGTAGGGTTGATCTTGTAAAAATATCCGCCGAGTCCCTTAAGCGGCGGATATGGGACGCCAAAAAGAACTTAAAAAGTTCTTAAATGACGGCCTAATATATTTTTTGGAGGATTCGGATGAAAAAGACTGTGTGTGTTCTTGCTGCCTGTGCGGTAATTGTCACGGCCATACTGGGCGCTTGTTCAAAAAAAGAAAGCGCGGAAACGGGAAATTCCGGCGGCGGGAATGTCAAAAGGGAAGTGGTGAAGTTCTGGTACTCAAACGGCGGCGATTCTGAAGTTTGGGAAAAATGGCGGATTGGTGAATTTGAAGGAGATTTCCCTCAGTATGTGGTGGAATCCACCTATGTCCCCGATGGCGCGGGAATCTCCAACGGCAAGCTTATGGCGGCGATTAATTCGGGGGACGTTCCCGATGTGATCTGTACCAGTGCGATAGCCCAATCATATTCCATGGCTGCCCAGGGGGCCTTTGAACCTATCGACAAAGAACTCTCCGCCGTAGGTTTTGATTTTTCCAAGGTCAATCCCGCGGTCCTCGATCTTATAAAATATAATGGGGCAAGTTATTTGTATCCCCAAAATACCGATGCTAATCTTCTGTTTTGGCGGACCGATATTTTTGAGGAAGCTGGTCTTGATCCGGCCAAACCGCCCAGGACCATTGCTGAACTGGATGCCATGGCCGAAAAGCTTGTGAAACGGGAAGGCGGTCAAGTGGTACGTTATGGCTTTATTCCCTGGATCGATGCGGGTGCGGCTTCTTCCCTCTGGCCCCGGCAGTTCGGTGCGGATCCTTACGATGAGAGTACCAATACTGTAACCCTGTCCAATCCGGCCATGGCGGGAATATACGAATGGCAGCGTTCTTATGCAAAAAAGTACGATCCCGAAAGGCTGCGCTCTTTCATTTCCAATATGGGAGCCGCTTTCTCACCGGATCATCCTTTTATGCAGGGTAAAGTTGTCATGACTGTGGTGGGCAACTGGTTTTGTAACGCCCTGCGGATCTATGCCCCGGATCTCCCCTACGAGGTTGCCCCCATCCCCGCCCTTACAGAAGACCTTTACGGCGGTTGTACCCTTTCCGGCAATGTGTATGCTTTCCCCAAGGGGGCGGAGAATCTGCTGGGCGGCGTGTATTTTGCCCACTATAACCAGGAAGCCAAAATACTTGATGATAACAACAAACTTTGGCGTTCCCTGGGAATATTCCCCGATTCTTTTGAGGGTCTTAGCCTTTATCAGGAAAAGGATCCCAAACTTCTTACCTGTATTGAAATTTCCTTCAACAAGAATTCCGGCCAGTGGGTTCTTTCCCCCATTACATCCCAGCTTGACGACAAATTGACCAGTTTCCGCGATGAGGCCATCTATACAGATAACAACATCCTTAATGGCCTTAAAGAGATTGAAACCGCTTTGCAGGCAGAGGTAGCCCGTCTTAGCCGGTAGATATTTATAATTTAGTGTGTTGTTTAAAAACGACAAAAACGCAGATTTTGTTAGAAATCTGCGTTTTACTGAAGCCGCGGACCTGCGGTTCGAGTCCATAATGTGTCTACATTAAAACAGGGATATAACATGATAAATTTGACCTCGGTAAGAATACGCGGCAAGGGTTTGGATTATTATGTTGAAATAGGATTATTATACCTTGTTCTTGGGGTTTTAGTCCTTGCCTATGGAATACCTTTTTACTGGCTGGTAAGTAGCTCCCTCAAAACGCCCATTGAACTTTTTACCATGCCGGTAGTATGGATTCCCAAGACTCCGCAGTGGAACAACTTTGTAATATCGATAACTGCTTTTCCATTCCTGCGCTATCTGCGAAATACCATGTTTATTGTACTCTGCAATCTTGCAGGTTCAATCATCTCCTGTACCCTTGCCGGTTATGGATTTTCCCGAATCAAATGGAAAGGCCGCCATGTTGTTTTTATCGTGGTATTGCTTACGATGATGCTGCCTTTTCAGGTGACTATGATACCTCTGTTCATGGTCTTTCAAAAGCTTCACTGGATTGGGACCTTTGCCCCTCTCACCATTACGCCCTTTTTCGGTAATGCTTTTTTCATCTTTTTGATGAGGCAGTTTTTTCTTTCCATTCCTGATGCCCTTTCTGAGGCGGCGGTCATCGACGGGGCCAGCGAATTCAGAATATTTGCCCATGTTTGTGTGCCCCTGGTCCGTCCGGCGATCACCACGATTGCAATTTTTGCTTTTCTTAACTCGTGGAACGATTTCCAGGGGCCTTTGCTCTTCATGACCAGAGATAAACTCTATACCCTTTCCATCGGAGTACAGCAAATCATGAGTTCAAATGATCCCCGCTGGCATCTGCTCATGGCCATGGGGGTGTTGATGACCGTACCGGTGCTGATTATTTTTTTCCTGCTTCAAAAATATTTTATCCAGGGTATTTCCTTTGAGGGAATCAAGGGTTAGGGGGATTACCATGCTAAAAGGTGAAAAACTCCGGGAAGCCCGGAATCTTCGCAATGGACTTTTGTTCATATCCCCCTGGATTATTGGATTCCTTGGCTTTACCCTGTATCCGATGCTTTCGGCTCTTTATTACTCTTTTACTGACTATTCAGGTCTCCTGCGGACTCCCATTTTTCATGGGCTTGCCAACTACCAGCGTATGTTCAACGCCGATAAGCTGTTCATCACGGTTGCCCAAAACACCTTGTTTTTGGTTTTTCTCGGTGGTTTCTCGATCATCCTCGTAACCCTTACTATCGCCATCCTGCTGGATAATAAAAACTTAAGGGGTGTGTCTGGATTTCGGGTGATTTTCTTTTTACCGACCTTGGTTCCCTCTATAGTACTCTGTGTCCTTTGGATATGGCTGCTTAACGCTGATACAGGGCTTATCAACAATGTACTCAAGATTTTCGGCATTAGCGGGCCGGGCTGGCTTTCCAGCCTTTTATGGGCAAAGCCGGCCCTTGTACTTATGCGCGTCTGGGGAGCAGGGAATCTCATTATTATTTTCCTCGGCGGCCTGCAGGATATTCCCCGGGATCTTTATGAAGCGGTAGAAATAGACGGGGGGAATTTTTTCCACAAGGTACGACATATCACTATCCCTTTAATCCGGCCCATCATTCTTTTCAATGTGATAAGCACAATCAATGGCATGATGCAGATGTTTACAGAACCTCTGACCATGACCAGCCGGGGAGGACCAATGGACAAGACCTACACCTATGCCCTGTATATTTATCAAAATGCTTTTACTTATGGCAATATGGGTTATGCCTGCGCCCTTTCCTGGGTTATGTTGATTATCACCATGACCTTGACTTTTGTAG
>JAIRNJ010000281.1 GCA_031258115.1 Treponema sp.
CCGTACCCCACTCAGGCTTCGGGCTGGGCTTTGAACGGCTCATCCAGTACATAAGCGGCATGGCCAATATCCGTGATGTAATCCCCTACCCTCGTGCCGCAGGCCAGGCGGAGTTTTAGGAATGAAAACGGCAATAAAAAAAATCATGGCTGTTGTTGGAATTATCGCCGGGGCGCTGATCCTGGGAATTGCCGTCTTCTTCACGGTCATGACGGTTCTGGAGTACAGGCCCGAAGAAGTTGAGGCCCTGGAGATCCTTGGTACGGGAAAAAACGTCCTGCAGGACAGCCCGTCGCCGGGAGAAGACATCCGTATCCTCAACTGGAACATAGGCTATGCGTCCCTGGATGCAAGCCAGGATTTTTTCATGGACGGCGGCAGGAGCGTAAAGCCCAAAACAGACAGAAATGTACATGAAAACCTGAAAGAGATCTGTTCCCTGCTTGCCTCAAGAAAGGCCGGCATAAACCTTCTCCAGGAAGTAGACATTGATTCCGGCCGTTCCTATCATGTAAACCAAACCGTGCCCATCCGGGAAGCATTGGGCGGTTATTCGGCTCATGCCCTGAATTTCAAGACACTCTTTGTACCCTTCCCCGTCCCCAATTTTATCGGAAAAGTTTCAAGCGGGCTTTTTGTCCAGAGCAGTTACAGCTTCCGTAAGGCCGAAAGGATCAGCCTTCCTGTGCCCTTTACATGGCCCGTGAGAACCGCCAACATGAAGCGCTGTCTTCTGGCCTTCCGTATTCCCCTTAAAAACAGCGGCGCCGAACTGGTCATCGTAAACCTGCATCTGGAAGCCTACGATGACTCAGGAGGCAGGGAGGCGCAGACACGGGTACTGCTTGATTTTCTGGAAGAAGAATATGCCAGGGGGAATTACTGCATTGCGGGAGGAGATTTTAACCAGAGTTTCCCCGGCGCAGACATGGAACGCTTCCCCGTCAGGGACAAGGATTACTTTGTTCCCGGACTTCTTTCGCAGAGCCTCTTGAAAAGCGGATGGCGTTTTGCTTCGGATACGGAGACGCCTTCGTGCAGGCTCCTCAACAAGCCCTACAGCGGAAACCCGGATGATACGCAGTATTACTTTATCGACGGATTCATTCTCTCCCCCAATATCGTCCTCCGTTCTGTAAAAACGCTGAACCTTGAATTCCGCAATTCGGATCACAATCCGGTGGAACTGGAAGCCGGTCTTGAAAATTGAGAACGAACATGAAACAAAATTTTATGCGGCGCCGCAGTAAGATGAAATTCCTCATGCCCGGCGTGTACGGTTTCTGCGCCCTCATTTTTACGGGAACGTTTCTCTCCGCACAAAACACGGCGTCTCCTCCCGCTTTGCTGCTTTCGTTTATGGAGAGCTCTCCTGCCATCCGGACAGAGGCGGCCCTGCTTATGGATGCACAGACAGGAACCGTGCTCTACGCAAAAAATCCCGACAGAGAAATTCCGCCCGCTTCCCTTACCAAGCTCATGACCATGCATATTGCCTTTAGTGAAGCAGCCGCCCGGAACATAGACCTTGATGCTCCGGTGGAGATTAGCCCTGAAGCCTGGGCAATAAACCAGCCGCCCCGTTCAAGCCTCATGTTTCTCGCTCCGGGACAACGGGTGAGCCTCCGGGAACTGCTCCTGGGACTGGCGGTTCCCTCGGGGAACGATGCGGCCGTGGCCGTGGCCCTCCGCTTTGCCCCCGATGTAACGGCCTTTGTCAGCCGGATGAACAGCGAAGCGAGACGCATGGGGATGCGTATAAGCCGCTTTACGGAACCTGCGGGAATATCTGAAAACAATATTACTACCGCGGCCGAGTTCGCCCGGTTCTGCAGACAGTATCTCTACCTTCATCCTGAAGCCCTTGCCGAATACCATTCGGTTGAGGAATTTGCCTACCCAAAGAGCGAAAACGCCGGGGATGCCTTTAAGGAGAAGCCCGGTACCATCGTACAGCATAACCGCAACGGCCTTCTGGGAAGGGTAAGAGGAGTCGACGGCCTTAAAACAGGCTACATCGACGAGGCAGGCTACAACATTGCGCTTACCGCCCGCAGGGACGATACCCGCTTCATCCTCGTGCTTCTCGGAGCGCCGGCCCGGCCGGGAGGAGACCGCATACGGGACGAAGACGGAGAAGCGCTTTTGAACTGGGCCTTTGAAAACTTCAGGACCGTCCGCCCCGCCATGCCCGAAATTGCCCCTGTCCGGCTCTGGAAAGGCCGGGAAAACCATGCCGAACTGACCATAGGGGAGGAGCTGCCTTTCACGATCCCCGCGGGCCGGGGCGCCGGCCTCAGTTACCGGCCGGAAGCGGCGGAACCCCTTATCGCTCCCCTCTCCCGGGGCGAGGAAGCGGGGGAACTTGTTTTTCTGGATGAATACGGGGAACTGCGCCGCGTTGCCCTGATCGCCGCGGGAGATTATGAAAGGGGAAACATCTTCAAGCGTTTATTCGACAGCGTCAGGCTGTTTTTCCGGCGTGTAAAGAACGGCTCTACCGGGCATGTTCAATCAGAGTTGACACCGGTACTACGGTGTAGCCTGAGCGGGCAAGGGCATCGAGTAGCACATCCAGTTTCAGAAAGAGGTAATCGCTGCGGCCGCCGGGAAGGATTCCCAGCCTGACCGGTATGATTGAACCGGGAAGCTTTTGACTCATGATCCTGTCTATCATCTCCGGGGCCGAATACTGGTTAAAGCCGAAACGCCGGGCATCGTCCCGGCCGACCCAGTCCAGGGGATCCACATCCCGGCCTATGGTACGGTAACCGGCCGCGGCCGCGGCGGAGATGATCTCCTCCGAAGCGCTGTACCAGGGCGGATGCCAGAGCAGGCTGAGTTCGGCCCCGGCCGCCTTGAAAAATTCATCCTCATTCCTGGCAAGGCCCCTGGCTATATAATCTCCCCCTACCTGGTAGCGCACATCGGAAAGATCGATGGGAGCATAGAACATGGAAGCCGTTTCGTGGCCTGCCCCGGAAATGGAAGCGGCGGCCGCGGGGTGGCGGCGGATGAATTCGCCGTTCAAAAAGAAGCTGGCCCGGTACCCGAAACGGCGCAGGGATTCCAGCGCCTGGGGAAGGCCCTCGGCGTCATCGTACAGATCAAAGCAGAGCGCCACCTCCCGCAGTCCCTTCCGCAAACCGTGGCTGAACAGGGCGGACCCGGTTTCGACAGGGGGCGGGGCCGGCGCTTCATCGGCCTCGTACTCAAAGGCCGGAATCAGGGATTGTGTTCCCACGGAAGAAACATTCCGGATCATGGGAAGATTCTCGCAGGGGCCGCCGCTCTGGTTTTCCAGGTATACCCGGTATGTTCCGCTAAGCTGAACAGGCTGCCGGAGCCCCCCTTCGGCGATCTCCGCCCAGGGGCTGCTGCCGTCTGTGGCGTAGCGGCGGTTTCCCGACTTTGCGATGATACGGTTTCCACCTTCTTCAAAACCTGCTTCAGCGGCCCCGGAAAGGCAGATGAGGCGCCGGCTCAAGCCTTCCCTGCCAAAATATATGCGATCTATCCTCTCGCCGTCCGCACAGACCATCTCTTCGTTATTGATCCACAGACATTCCTGCGCAGGATTGCCGCTTAACACCGCAAGGCTCTTCCAGTTTACATAATCATAGATACTCACTCCCGGCTCACCCCAAAGGAGGGCCTTGCTTCCGTCGGGAGAGAGACTTGCGCCGGAAAACCGGGGTACGGAGAGGGGGCTGAAACTTATCTCCCCGTTTTTCGATTCAAGACGCCAGGCCAGGGATTCCTGTTTCCCGTCTTTGAATACCCCGGCAATCACCGTAACTACCCCTGCCGGAGACCAGAGCAGCTTCAAACTGTAACACGACCAGGGGATCGACAGGCAGGGCAGAACTTCCGCGCCGGCTTCTTCATCAAGGGAGAAGTAGAAAATAGTGCGCCCGCCCTTGGCAATGATTATTGAAGTGGAGTCCGGCGCCATCCAGAATTCATCAAAGGCGGGATCAAAATCAAAGGGGATTTTCCCCGCGACGGTTCCTATGTCAAGAAAATTCGCATAGAGTGAACGGGCAAAAAGTTCAGGCCCCCTGACCCGGTAGAGCGTGGAACCTTTAAGGTAGAAAAATTCGCCGCCCCGGGTCCAGACCACCGAGGCGATACTCCCCTCTCCGATAAGGCGGTAACGTTCATCAACATTCCCCGCGGCGGAAGAATTCACCATATAGTAATAGAGCCTGCCGTTTCTGCTGTACACGATGACCCGGGAATCCGGACTCCAGCAGGCGGGAAAACTTTTACCCGGCCGTTCCACGTTTCCCGCCAGCACCCGCGTGGAACCGTTGGAGGTATCCACCAGGCAGAGTTCCCCAAAGGCGTGGCTCACAGGATCAACACGGAGAATCCAGCGTCCGTCCGGGGATGCGGAGCTTTCTTCAAGGCGGCCTCCCCTGAGGGGAAAACCCGCGGCAAATAAAGGGAAACCCGGCACCGGTTCAGGCAGACCCCCGCTCAGGGGAAGCCTTGACACTCCAAAGGCATTGCGCACCTGAAGAACTCTGCCGTTTTCCAAAAGATCAAGTTTTTCTGGAAAAGCCGAAAGCCGGGTTATCGAAAGATCCTGCAGACGGGAGACAAAAACGCCGTTCTGTACAAAACTGCCGTCTCCCCGTGATTCGCAACGGAAGACCAGCCTGTTGTCTTCACTCAGATCGAGTCCGGAAAAACGTACTTTGGCAAAAGAAGGAACAAGAAAAACACAGAACAGGAACAGGGCAGGGATATTTTTTTTCATTACGGTTTATTCGCAGGGGAAAGCCGGCCCGGCCTTCCGGCCAGAAATGCGTCCAGTTCCCTCTCCGCTCCTTCAAGTTCAGCTTCCATCCGGCGAAGTACGCTTATGGAATATTGAATCTGTTTTTCCTGAAGCTTGTCACAGGTTTGGTCAAGCAGGGTTTCAAAGGAACCGTCAATGATAACAGTTTTTTCATCGGAATACATAAGCTAAGTGTATGCCAAATTGCTAATTAGTGCCATGCCAGGCAGAGGAATTGTATTCAGGAATTGTTTCAGGGTTTTCAAATGAGGGCGTCTGCGCTCCTGCATTATCAAATACCTGAATAAAAGTAACTACCGCAATAAACATAATAAGAATCAAAACCAAATTACGCATGAACCCTCCCGAACTGCATTTAATTAGTGTCTGTCCATAATGTAGACACATTATGGATTCGGCATTTATGCCGCGACTTTAATTATCCTTGATTAATTCAGATAATCAAGGGGATTAACGGCTCTGCCGTTTTTATACACCGCAAAATGAAGGTGAGGCCCGGTGCTGTAACCGGTATTTCCGGATTCCCCAATCTTTGCACCCTGCAGCACCCAGGCATTCTGTTTTACCGGGACACTGGAAAGATGGGCATACATCGTTTGAAAACCCGATCCGTGACTCATGATGATGTACCTGCCGTAGGTTGCATTGTAGCCTACCGTAGCAATCCTGCCGTCCATGGCGGCCTTTACCGTTGTCCCTTCGGGAACAGCAATGTCCAGGGCGGCATGGTAACGCCGTACCCCGCTGATTGGATCGTTGCGCCAGCCGTAACCGCTTGTAAGCCGTCCCCGGACAGGGTAGATAAAAGCGTCTCCCATTGCCAGATGGAGATCCTCTTTCTTCATCCTGGCGCCGGGAATAAAAAGCTGGGTTCCCGCTGCAATGATATCGTCCTGAATGTCGTTGGCATCCAGAATTGCCTCCAGAGGCACTCCCATGTTTTTAGAGATCTTTTCCAGGGTATCGCCTTTCCGCAGCGTATAGGGAATCCCGTCCATATTGGGGATCCTGAGATTTTCTCCCTCCCGCAGACGCCGTGCGTTGCTGATACCGTTACTGGCGATGATCGCATCCATGGAAAGGGAATACCGGGCCGCTATACGGGATACCGAATCCC
>JAIRNJ010000284.1 GCA_031258115.1 Treponema sp.
GCCATAAAATAGTTCATCGCCGGCTCGTCGGTATAAAACCCTTTCACAGAATCCGGAAGTGCCCCCGGAACGGCGGCCTTGTATTTTTCATGGGTTTTTCGCAAAAATTCCTTTGTCACCTCTTCGTTAAGCACGTCAGAGTACCACGACGACTTTCTCTCTATAAAATAGCATAGATGCCAAGGCCCCGCGGGAGCCTCCCAGGAGATAACTTTGTCAAAGGAGATATTCGGCATAAGATTCACGATCTCATTCTTATGGTTTTTTATATTTTCATCCAGAATTGCACAGGCAAAGATGGGTTCTGATTGTTCCAGATCGTGATAACGGGAATCCGTTCCCTCAAGGAAAGTAAAAAATTGTCCTGGAATCCTGTTTATGACAAGCTGCAGATACCTGGAAGTATATTCGGGATGTTCCGTCATGATCTCCTGATTACATGTACCACTGGGCCAATTATATTCATCGTACACCCATACCTGCATACCGAATTCTGCTGCCTTCTTAGCAGCGAAATTGTACCGGGCCAGCCACTCCTTCCCCATATAGGCCATATAATCCTTGATACCGAAACGGGAATGAAAGATGAATCCGGGCATCCCCTTGTCGGCAAGTTCCCCGATCTGCCGCGCCATTTCTTCGTATTCCATCTCACCATTCACAAACCAAAAAGGAAGGACACCGAATTCTTTTGACGGCCTTTTGAATTTCTCTTTTGAAAAATGTTCCCCCGTCACCAGCTTGTTATCCTGCATTACTATTCCTCCACAAAGCAATTAAGCAAATATGAGTTCGACCACGGCAAAAAGCGGCAGGCTGTTTATAAAAATCGCGGTAATGCCCTCTTTCTCGCGGACAGATGTCGCCTCAATTACCATCTCCGACGAAAGAGTATGTAATAGGACTTTCTTTACGCCTGTCCGCTTGACTTCGAGGACGATGTTTCCGATATCCAGCACCCCATCACGGGCCTTGTCGTAGGAATAATTAAGGAGATGCACTGCCAAGACCGAATCCCTTAAATGGTGAATATGCACCCCCAGCTCTTTTTTATTCAGGCGTATGATCCAGAGATTCCGGTAAACTTCCAAAAACGTATTCTGAAAGTTCATTATGGCCGTCTGTTTATCCACCGGATTATCGCAGGTTTGTACATTTTTTACGCCCATGAGTTCATCCCGCATACCGGGCAGGTTTTCCCCCATTCTGCCCCAGACGATCAGGGCTTTCCCGGCTACAACAAATTCCTTCACCCCAGAAAATTGCCGGGCCGTTAAATACATGCAGTCAGGAAGAATCAAAACATCATAATCCCTGACGACGTCAAAAGAAAAACGATCCTCCCGTAATTCTCCGTCCGCGGCAAGGACCACGTCATAGGGGATCTGCATATCTGAAAGGACTCTCAGGGCTTCCCAGAAGGGCAGGCGGGAACTATTAGGACTGTCCATGTCCTGGTTAGTATAAGACAAAAGATCCTTTTCCGCATTAACAACGACATTATTTGAATAGCCGGTGATTGCCTCCCGCCAGTAGTAGCTCGGGAAACTGTACAACACGGCAACATTTGCACCGGATTTACGGCTGAATAAGTACCCTCGATCCGCAATAAAATTCTGTACCTCCACTGTTACGTCCTCCGGCGGATGAAAAGAATTCCGGATTGTATTACCCATCCAGCCGCCATAGGGAACCGACATGTTACAGCCATACATGGCGGCTTCTAAAAGAAATATTCTATACAAATCGTAGCCCTTACCGCGGTTCAGCATTTCGAGCAATTCGGGAATCACGCCGCCGTAGGGATTTTCCGCCACAATGAGCGGCTTGTCTCCGGCGAATCCGGCAGCGTAACGATACCATGCCGGCTGCCGAAACAGGGTGTTTTTCATCTCCGTAATAATGACATCCGTATAAGGTTCCAGGGCATAATACGAAGGCATAAGGGTAAAGAAATTACCGGAAACAAGGATATCCCGGTTTTTTGTTTTTCGTGAATAATCCTTTGCATAATCTACCAGTTCTGCAAAGTATTTTTTTATCTGATGCAGCTGATATTCCCAGTAATATTTGTATAGAGGCACATCCTCGTAATACCGCGGATACTCAAGATTATTTTTTAGGATATATTCACCGTAATGAAACTGCTGGAAATCTTCATTCATGAGCGCCTTACAGAGTTCTCCTTTCCTCTTTAGGCCCTTCAGATAATCGTTGAAGCCCTCCATACAATACCGGCAAAAACATCCCCCCTCTCCTATAGAGGTCATTGGGAGTTCACATTCATCAAGCTGAACCCCCTGTACCCCCGCATCAATTTGAATTTCAATAATCTTTTTGAGGTATTGTCTCCAAACCGGATTGTTCCGGCACATCTGATAGGCTTCATGCCGGTGTCCGGCCACCTCGACCCAGCGGGCATGGACCGGTTTTCCCGTATACGTTACGGCGCAACACTCACTCCAAATATCCTTTACCGGGGCACCATCGGAGTGAAAGAGGCCTTCGGGAAAATAGTCCTGCAACTTTTTCCCAAAAACCTCCCAATATTTGTCCTGGGTAAATTCACGCAGTCCGTACCAGCCGACGCCTTCCTCATCTTCTTCCACCAGGTTGAGCCGCTTAAAAACCATTTTGCCCGAATCGTCTTTTCCGATCACTGCGGGGAATTCCCAGCCCTGAACTTCAAAAACAATTCCAAAGACCTTTATGCCCCTTTTTTCACATTCGGCAATAAATTCTTTGTCGTTCATAAATCCGTACAGGCGAAGCCGGGGATCTACTTCGCCAAAGGCCTCATGCTCAAGGTAGGGCAGGGAAATTGATCCGCCCCCCAGGGCGGACCAGACCAGCAGGGTACCCCGGTATTTTTCCAGATCCTCCACCATCCTTTTGCTGCGGAACGGCAACCCCGGATGGTAACAGTGATTGTTTTTGTACCAGGCATCAAAATATATTCCTCTTTCCATCACCACTATTTCTCCATTTGTGTTCTGCGGCGTTTAAGATGCGGCAGGCTAGTACCCAGTCAGTATCATATATGTGAATAATATGATAAAATCTTGGTTATAGTCACCAACACGGAGGGGAAACTATGACCAAGAAATACAACGTCACGTTGACGGAGGAAGAAC
>JAIRNJ010000298.1 GCA_031258115.1 Treponema sp.
CGAATCTGGATCCCGCAACGGGAAAGCAGGCCATAGAAACCATAGACAGGCTTAACAGGGAACAGGGGAAAACGGTAATCATCATCGAACACCGGCTTGAGGATGTGCTGCACCGCCCCGTAGACCGTATCATTCTCATAGACAAGGGGCGCATCATAGCGGATCTAAGTCCTGAAGATATGCTGTCATCGGATCTTCTGGGTAAAACGGGTATCCGGGAGCCTCTGTACCTTTCCGCCCTCCGTTTTACGGGATGCAGTATACATGCAGGACTCAGGCCGGAACATGTTGAGACTGTTGCCTTTGACGCGGAAAAACTGCGGGTCTGGGCCGCGGCGGGAGAAAAGGCCGATGAGTCCTGCCGTGACGGAGCAATTCTGGAAATACGGGATCTTAATTTCTGTTATGATGCACAACCGGGTTCCTTACGCTCGCGTCCCGGAGGGATGTATGCACAAGCCGCCGAAGGCGGCGCCGTACAACCGGGTTCCTTACGCTCGCGGCCCGGAGGGCCGCATGAACCCTCAAAGAGGCACAGCACACTGGAGAACATTTCCTTTTCCATTCCGAAAAGTTCCATCACGGCTCTGGTCGGCAAGAACGGAGCCGGAAAATCCACCCTGGCCGCCCTGATCTGCGGTTTCTACAAACCCGCAAGCGGCGCAATCCTCTATGAGGGCAGGGACATTGCCGATCTTTCCATCCGTGAACGGGCCGAAAAGATCGGCTTTGTGATGCAGAACCCCAACCACATGATCTCCTTCCCCCTGATCTACGACGAGGCGGCGCTGGGTCTCCGCAACAGGGAGCTTGCCAACTGTAAAAATTCCGGCCGTGAAACGAAGCTTCATAAGGAAAACGAAATTCGGGAAAAGGTTTACGAAAGTTTCCGTATCTGCGGCCTTTATCCCTACCGGAACTGGCCGGTAGGCGCCCTGAGCTACGGCATGAAGAAACGGCTTACCATCGCCTCGATCCTCAGCCTGGGGCCTTCCCTCCTCATTCTGGACGAACCCACGGCAGGACAGGATCTAAGGCACTACCGGGAGATAATGGATTTTCTTTTCAGGCTTAACCGGGACAAGGGCATAAGCCTCCTTCTAATTACCCACGACATGCACCTGATGCTCGAATATGCCGATCGGGCAGTGGTGCTTTCCGAAGGCAGGATCCTTGCCATTGACAGTCCTTCTGCGGTTCTTACCGATGACGGTATTATTGAAAAGGCCAGCCTCAAACGGACAAGCCTCTACGATTTGGCGCTCCGGGCCGGTATTACGGAGTATCAGGGTTTCATAAACCGTTTTATTTCCCTGGACAGGGAAAAGAGGTACAGGCAATGAGCCGCTTCATGTTGAGTTATCTGGAACGGGTTTCCCCGGTGCACAGGGTAACAGGGGCCGTAAAGTTTATCATCTTCCTGCTCTGGTCCGTCCTTGCGATGACAGGTTACGACACAAGAGTCATGCTGCTCTCTTCGGGACTCGGAGTCTTTCTCTTTATCATTTCAGGGATCAAATTAAAAGATATTTCTTTTATTTTCAAAATGCTCATCATCTTTATGGCTGCCAATCTGCTTGCGGTCTACATTTTTTCTCCTGAAGAAGGGGTGAAGATCTACGGCAGCCGGCATCTTCTTGCGGAAGGCTTCGGGCGTTTCACCCTTACCAAAGAACAGCTTTTCTACGAATTCAACATCTTTTTAAAATACTGCCAACTGGTACCCGCCGCGATTCTCCTCATTGTTACTACCCATCCCAGCGAATTTGCGGCTTCCCTCAACCGTATCGGAGTGCATTACTACATCGCCTATACGGTAAGCCTTACCCTGCGTTACATTCCCGATGTACAGCGGGACTACACGGCCATCTCCCAGGCCCAGCAGGCCCGGGGCATAGAACTTTCCCGCAAGGCGCCCCTGTTCAAACGGATAAAGGGCATCGCAGCAATACTGCTGCCTCTTATTTTTTCTTCTCTGGAAAGGATAGACAGTATCAGTAACGCGATGGAACTGCGGGGTTTTGGTAAACATAAAAAAAGAAGCTGGTATTCTTCAAGGCCCTTCGGCAAGGCCGATGCAATAGCCCTCTCCGCCGGTATTTTACTGTTTGTGCTGGGAATGTGGTTTACATTCAGGGACGGGAGCCGGTTCTACAATCCTTTTATTCCACCCGGGCCCACAGTTCCCTGAAGCCTGCATTCCCCAGTTTCTCCGCGATCAGGGGAATATCCGCGGAAGGGACATGAATCAGCACCAGCCGGTACATTTCCTCATAGCGTTCATAATATGCGTTAAAACCGGCGTTTATGACCCGCTCTCTCGCCCGGACAACGGCGGAAACGCTGGAAAAAGATCCTACCTGGATACGGTAAAGCTTGCCGTCATGGGCGGAAGGCAACCTGGTAACCACCGCGGCCGGAGGCCGGACGGGGGGCTGGGGAGGAACAACAAGCGGAGGCGGAGGGGCCGGAGGAGCTTTGGGGGCTGCCTCGGGCGCCTGTACCCTGATTGTGGTTTCCTTTCCGCTTTCAAGTACTCCCGATTTTTCGATGGTACCGAGTCCTTCAATGGTAATGCTAAGCTGATATTGAGCCGGAGGAATATTCACCACAGGCGGTTCTACCACGATAGCCGGCAGGGCTTCGGCCCTGTTCTCTGTTTTTTCGGGAACGGGAGAGGGCTCCGGTCTCAGGGCCGTTTCGGGCTCCGGAAAACCGGGGACATCAACAATACTGTCTACGGAGGGTTCGGGCAGACTTTCCGGTACGGCAGCTTTTTCAGCCTCCGGTTCGGGAGGAGGCATTTCTGCGGCGCCGGACTTTTCCGGGGAAGCCGGACTTTCCCCATCCGGCGCCTTTCCCAGAGTGAGAACTTCCACCTTCACCCTGGTGGTTCCCGAATCTTTCATGCCGATATTCCGGGCCGCCGCCTGGGAGACATCTATCAGACGTTCAGGATCTTCGGGAATGCGGCCGGTAATGGTCACAATAACCGTCCGGTTGTTATCCAGATTGGTGATCCGTATCCTCGTACCAAGGGGCAAATCGGCATGGGAAGCCGAAAGGTTTTTTTCCGCAGTTGAATACCATGTTCCGTTTCCCTCAATGGTCTGCGCCGCAGCCGGCAGCACGATTACTGCGGAGAGGATCAGAACAATTACCGCCTTCTTCATTATTTTATCATTCCTCCTTGTTCATTTCCTAAATAGTCCCAATTCATAGCCAAGGGAGACTGTGATCATGTTCCGTCCGAAAAGATCCTTTTCCGTGGCGGTATTCCGTATCTCGCCGAGATCCACGGCATAACGGGTATCAAGGAAGAGCCGCCCCGGCCCCAGCATGGTTCCAAGACTGATTCCCCCCATATAACCCAAAGCCAAAGAGTAGGAATACTCAAAATCATTTCCTCTTCCGTTCCGGCTGTACTTCATGTCTGCCAGGGGTAAAGGACAATAGATGCCTCCGTATGGAGAAACGACAAAGCGGCCGGGATGAATGTTAAACTTGACGAGCAGGGGAAAAATCATCTGTATGTATTCAAACTTTTCATCTCCTGCCGAAGCTGAGGAAAAAGCGACAGTATCCCTGGTCAAGAGAGCCTCCGCCTGCAGACCCAGGGAGAAGAGCTTTCCGAACTCAAGAAGTTCCGAAGAAACCTGAAGTCCCGCTTCAAAAGCGGCGTTCATGCTGCTTTTTTCTCCGAAAACCGGTTCCCCATGGGGATTATAGAACCGGAGGCTTCCTCCTCCCTTTAGTCCCAGATAAAGCCAGTAACGGTCAAATTCGGGCCTTTCAGATGAGTCTTTTACTTCCCCTCCCGTCTGTACCGCCGCGGTCTTTTCGCTCTCCGCTTCCGTCTCTTCCGGCGCCGCCGCCCTCTCTTCGCTCCCCGACGCCGTTTCTTCCGGCACCGTCTCTTCGGCCGGAAGAATTGCGGGCGCCGCCGGTGTTTCGGCCTTGGATAATAACAATGAGGTCAAAGGACTCAAGTTTTTCGGCGCCTCGTCCGGATCGGCGTAAACCGTCTCTTCGGTAAAGATAAGCTCTTCTTTTTCCATGTCGTATAACCAAATCTGGACATGGATCCTGTCGTCGTCATCCGGAAAAAGGGCTCCGGTAAGCGCGTAGGGCATATCCCCGGCCATGCCGCGCTCCGGGGGAATATCAGGATATTCAGGCGCATGAGGCAGCGCAACAGGATCGAATCCCGATTCCCTGACAAGATCCATAAGCAGGCCGTTAAGCCACCTCGCTTCCCAGGGCCTTTCGCCGGAAATGGGGAAAACCGCTACGGGAACAGGATCCGATCCGCCATCCTGAGCATGAACAGGCTGAAAAAACGGGCTTATAAACACCAGGGCAAATATTAGAACAAGGCACCGCTTACGCAAAATAGGCTCCTCTTGAAATTTTCGTCATTTTTCATAAAAAACGCAAAAAAAAATCCTGAAGACGGCAAACTTTTTCAAAATTCCAGAGACCGGTTTCGTGTTTTTGGGGCCGCTTAGCCCCCCATGCCAAGGCTTGTCCCCACGGCCAGGGCCGTATCGATCATGTAGTGATCCGGGGGTACGGACCTCACTTTTCCCGCGGGGACGCTCAAATCTACGGAACTGATGCTGTCGCCGGAGAGGGCCACCATCCTGCCGTATTCTCCCCGGGCAAGCATGTCGGCCGCGGCCGTTCCCAGACTCGTAGCCAGAACCCTGTCGGAGGCGCTGGGTATACCCCCCCGCTGCACATAGCCCAGCACGGTGGGCCGGGTTTCCATGCCGGTTACCATCTCTATCTCCCTTGCCACCCGGTAAGCCACCGAAGGCGCGCCGTACTGTTCCCGGTAACGTTTGCGTTCCTTCTTGTCCATCTTTGCCTCTTCCGCGGAAAGGGCGCCTTCGGCCACGACCACTATGGAAAAAGCCTTCCCCTGCTCCGCCCTCTCCATGAGGTGCCTTCCGACCGCCTCTATGTGATAGGGAATTTCAGGGATAAGGATCACGTCTCCCCCGCCTGCAATCCCGGCATAGAGGGCAAGCCAGCCGGCCTTGTGCCCCATGAGTTCAATGACGATGACTCTGCTGTGACTCTGGGCGGTGGAATGGAGCCGGTCTATGGCTTCCGTCCCGATTGCCAGAGCCGAATTGAAACCAAAACTCCGGTCGGTGCCCTGTATGTCGTTATCGATTGTTTTGGGGAGTCCCAGCACATTGAGCCCCTCACAGGCCAGACGGTAACCGGTAGTATTGGTACCGTTACCCCCCAGAACCACAAGACAGTCAAGGTCAAGTTTGCGGTAGTTATCCTTGATGGCGGCAACCTTCTCTTCGGGCACCTCATCGTTTTCCCTGCCGGAAACCTTGAAAGGCTTCTCCCGGCTTGCGCCCAGAATGGTTCCCCCCCTGGTAAGAATCCCGTATACATCCGAAGGCCGCAGGGTACGCCAATCCCCTTCGATAAGGCCCCGGTAACCGTTGGCAATTCCCACAATGTCCATACCGTAACGATCATGGGCCGCCCGGCATACCCCCCGGATAGCCGCATTAAGCCCCGGACAGTCCCCTCCGGCAGTGAGGATTCCAAAAGTCCTGGTAGCGCTCTTGCGAATGTCGCTCATGCACAAGCCGCCTCCCCGCGGCGTATAGTACCGTCTTCCTTAAACTCCTGGCCGAAGAATACATAAAAGTATAGTTAAATTTGATACAAAAAAACAGATGGGGCCGGTTTCCGGCCTTAGCCCTTCACGGCTCCGGCCATCATGCCCTTCACCAGCTTGTCCTGCCCGAATACATAGAGAAGGATGATCGGAAGGGACGCCAATACCAAGAGGGCCATGATGAGGGGTACATCCATGGTGTACTGCCCCTGGTACTGCCAAACCGAGAGAGGGAGGGTGAAGTTTTTCGGACTCTGGGTAAGCACCATCACAAAACTGAATTCATTCCAGATAACTACGCCGTTGTAGATTGCAAGGGTAGCCAGGCCGGAACGGGAAAGGGGAAGAATCACCTTGAAGAAGGTACTGAATTTCCCGCAGCCGTCAATCTCCGCGGCCTCTTCCATTTCCCTGCTTATCCCGCCCATGAAGGCGGTGAGCACAAAGACCGAGAGAGGAAGATTAAAAGCCACATAAGGGCCGAAAAGGGCGTAGAGATGATCGTAAAACCCAAGACGTATCGCCATACCGAACACGGGGATAAGGGTAATGTGAATGGGAATTGACATGGCGGCCACGATGAGGGAAAAAACCGGCTTATTGAGTTTAAATTTCATTCTTGAGAGGGGATAGGCCGCAAAAGCGGACACAATGAGAAGGATGGCAAGGGAAACTGCCAGTACAATTACACTGTTAAGCAGGTAATTGAGGAATTCCCCCCGCATCACGGCGGAATAATTATGAAGGCTGAATTTTTCGGGAAGCTTAAAGAGGCTGCCCCGCAGGAACTCTCCCTGGCTCTTTACCGAAATCGTGATGAGGTAGTAGAAGGGAGCGCCGGCCACGATGAGCCAGAACACGGCGAAGACAAGGGCAGCAACCCAGAAAACCGAAAAACGCCTGCGCCTCCGGAGTAAATCAACCATATCTATACCTCCGTCTTCCTGTTAAGAGTTGAAACAACGATAAGCGCAACGAGGGTAATGAGGATAAACATCCCGCAGGCAACCGTAGCCCCGTAGCCCATGTTGAATTTGACAAACGAAGTTTTATACATCATTGTCGCCATGAGTTCCGTGGCAACACCCGGGCCGCCTCCGGTCATGACAAAAATCAGATCGAAGTATTTAAGCGATCCGATGATGGACAGGGTCATCCCCGACACGATTGTCGGACGCAGAAGGGGCAGCGATACCCGCCAAAAATACTGTCCGCGGCTCGCTCCGTCTATGCTTGCAGCCTCGTATAATTCAACAGGAATAGTACCATAGGCGGCGAGGTAGAGTACCATGTAAAAGGGAATGTACTGCCAGCAGATAACGCCAATTACCGCAAAAAGGGCGACCTTGGGATTTCCCAGCAGATCGACTGCCTTGCCTCCGAGCGCCTTGGATACAGAAGCTATGAGCCCGTAGTTTGCGTCCAGAGCATACTTGAACAGGAGGCCAATGGCCACCGAAGAGATAAGGTAGGGCAAAAACCAGATCACCTTGAAGATCATTCCCTTTCGTTCGGTTATATCGAGAAAGGTGGCAAGCGCCATGGCAAAAGGCACCTGAAACAGCAGGGAGAGAAACATGATGATCACGTTATTGCGGAAGGCCTGCCAAAAATTGGCGTCGGCGACAAGCTGTCTCCAGTTTTCAAGGCCGATAAACACTCTTCTGGAACTCATTCCGTTCCAGCGGACTGTGCTGATGATAAAAGAATCAACTATCGGATAGGCAATAAAGACAAGAAGGAAGAAAAGAGCCGGGAAAAGGAATACTGCCGCCGCGAAGCGTGTCTGCCGCTGCCGTACTTCCCTAAGACCAATAGATTTGCTCAATATCCCGGACATTTTCTTCCTCCCCTGAAGCTCCCCCGCGAAGCGGATTCCTGGGTATTAAACCCCTCAACACGAATAAATCAGTGCCCTTAGGAACTGCGCAAGAATAAAATGCCCTGCATTTTATTCTAATTGCTTACGCAATAAGGAAATAACATGACCAAACGGTCATGTTATTTCTGCACAGATCCTTAGTTGTTTCTGCGGTACTCCTGCTGAGCCGCCTCAAGCCGTTTTGCAGCCTCTTCCGGAGTTAATGTAAGCCCAAAAATTTCCTGAGAGGTCGTCTTGTGGACTTCCGCGACTTCCGGGGAGAGAGACTGATCGTACCAAAGCTGCATATCCGGCGCGGCCTGAACCTGGGCAAAGAGTTCCGCCAGGATAGGATCCTCCAGCTTGACATCCTTGAGGGGCGGGATATTTCCTCCATCCAGCCGCTTCTTTACTGCAATATCATCGGTCAGGTAGGTGATCATCTTAAACGCCCAGTCGGGGTTTTTACAGGTGCCGGATACATGGTAGAAGTTGTCTCCTACTGTCCCGATAACCGTGTTGGGATTCCCCTTGCCGCCGGGGATGGTGGGGAACTTGAAAATACCCATTTTCTTGTAGAATTCGGGAGATTCCGTCAAGGCGGAAGAGTTGAACCAGCTCCCCATGATGTGCATGGCCGCGTCTCCGTTGTACAGGAGCATGCGGCTCTGTCCGGAATCCTCGTCGAGCCCGTTGAAGCCTTCGTTAAAGTATCCTTTCTTTACCCATTCCTGGATCTTGGTGCCCGCATAGATAAAGGCGGGATCTTCAAAGCTTCCCGAACCGTCCACCGCCTTGATGAAGGGCTCGGTCCCGCCCTGGCGGGTAGCCAGGAACATAAAGAACATGGAACCTGTCCACTGGGTTTTGTTCGCCAGGGAAAAGGGTTTTACCCCGTTCCTGAGCAGGGTATCACAGGCAGCCTCAAGCTCGGGCAGGGTAGCGGGAACCTTGATGTTATACCTGGCGAAAATTTCCTTGTTGTAGAATACGGTACATACCGACACATTCTGAATCGGAACACCCCAGATCTTGTTCTGCCATGTGGCCTGGGCGATGGCGGCGTCAAGGAATTTGGCCTTGTAGTTGCCTGCATTCATGTAGGAAGTCAGATCGGCGATATTCCCGGATTTTGCATACTCGTACATGGGCCCGCCCGACCAGGAGAAGTAGATATCCGGCAACTGCCTGGAAGCCATGGCCACCGCCAGTTTCTGCTTGTAGGAATCGTTGGCGAGGACGTTAAGATTGACTTTAACGCCGGGATTGTCCGCCATGAAACGGTTTGTCGAATCACCGAAAATCGACAGACCCGGTTCTGTACTCTGGGCATGCATAAACTCCAGGGTAACGCCGCCTGCGGCGCCGCCTGACTTCTGCCCGCCTGCGAATACCATCCCGGAAATCAGCAGGAATGCCATTCCCAGGAACGCCAATTTTTGCGCTCGTTTCATTTTTTTCCTCCGAAAAAATTTTTTGATTTTCAGGATAATCTTAAAAAACAAGTCCTGAACCCTCTTCAGTATATCCTTTATCCGGTTTTCAAGAATCAGGTGAATTCCCTAAGCTTCGCAAGCGTGTTCAATGAAGAACATTTTGTACTTTTTTCTCCGTCCATTAAAGCGCCACTCACGGCCGCCCCCTATATAAGCTGGAGGCAATCATGAAAACAATACAGCTTACTACGGAAACTCTGCTCGATCCACGCATAGATCCCGTCTTTAAAGCCGTCTTTACCAAAGACACCCCCTCATCCCGTGGCGCACTCAGATCCCTTCTTTCCGCCTATCTCCATCAGGAACTGGATATACTTGCCGTTATCGCCAACGAACCCCCGGTTCACCACAAAGACGGCCGGCAAATCCGCTACGATATCGCCTGCGTCTTTACCACCGGCGAAAAGGCGGATGTGGAAATGACCCTGTTCCCCGGCAAGTTTGAGGCCCGGCGGATGGAGTATTACCTGGCCCGCTTACATTGTTCCCAGAAACTCAAAGGGGATCCGGATTATGAGGGAATAAAACGGAGTTACCAGATAAGTTTTTTGGGGGGAAACCTGTTCAAAGATGCGGCTATTCTGCATAGCTTTGAATACCATGACCGGGAACACGATGTTCCCTTAGATGGACGGACAAAACTGCTTGTGGTAGAATTGAAAAAGACGGAGCGGCTTTCCGGGGAAGCGCTTGAACGACTTAGTGTAGAGGAACGCTGGGCCTTATTCTTTCAAAGCGCATCGGATCCGGGGAAGCTGGGATTAGTGAACCGGTTATTGGAGAGCGAGGAGGGCATAGCGATGGCAGGGGAGACGATGATAGAGATAACGCCTGAGGAGAAGGCGTATTTCCTGCAGATGAGCCGTGACAAGTATAAATTCGACGAGTGGTCGCGGAAACGGGAACTATGGGAGAAGGATCAGGAGCTCGCGAAGAAGGATCAGGAACTTGTGGAGAAGGATCAGGAATTGACTGAGGTGAGGCAAAAGTTAGCTGAGGCGAGGCGGCAAGCGGCAGAGAAAGATCAGAAACTTGTAAAAAAAGACCAAACGCTGGCGGAGAAAGACCGGGAAATAGCCGAGCTGCGCCGTCTTTTAGGCAGCTAGTGCGCCCTTGACCGGACCTGCCTGAAGTTTGTGTAATTGGACAATCCGGACTTTAGCCCATACCTTTTTATAAGTGCGGCAGAGCCGCAAAGTATAAAACCTCAATACAGATGAAGAACCCGGGAGTAAGTCCGGGGTATGGATCAGGCATTCCAGCCAAAAAGTTGATATTTTGAAAAAGCCCAACTATATTATATTGAAACATACTATGGAAAAACCAGAGCTAAAAAAACTGATTGATACGGCAGCCGGGCGGCGGAAGGCGGATCTCATAATCCGCAACGGGATTCTGGCGGATGTGTACGGAGGGCGTTTTGTCAGGGGAGAACTTGTCCTCTGCGAAGGCCGGATTGCCGCCCTTGTCACGGAACACTCAAAAGATCCGCCCTACGAGGGAAAACAGATACTTGACGCAGGGGGAGCCTATGTCCTGCCGGGTTTCATCGAAAGCCACATCCACATTGAATCCGCCATGGTCAGTCCTGTGGAGCTGGGAAGGCTCCTTGTGCCGCACGGAACCACGACGATCGTTGCAGACCCCCACGAGATCGTCAATGTCGCCGGGCTTCCCGGCTTTTACGCCATGGTAAAGCTCGGCAAAGAGGCTCTCCCCGACATCAAATACATGATTCCCTCCTGCGTTCCCAGCACCGCCTTTGAATATTCGGGGGCGGTTCTCGATGCGGCGGCTCTGGAGCTGGTCATGGAGGACGAAAAAGTCTTCGGCATGGGAGAATTCATGGACTACCCGGCGGTGATAAAGGCCGAAGACGGGGCGCTGGCAAAGATACTCCTCGCCAAAAATGCGGGGAAGCTTATCGACGGTCACAGTCCCGGGGTGCGGGGGAAGGATCTCAACGCATACATCGCGGCGGGAATCCATACGGATCATGAATGCGCCAGCGTGGAAGAAATGGAGGAGCGGATCTCCCGCGGCATGTACGTGATGCTCCGCCAGGGTTCGGCCTGCCGCGACCTCCGGAATTTGCTCAAGGGTCTTAGCGCGGAAAACAGCCGCCGCTGCATTCTCTGTTCCGACGACCGCCAGCCCAGGACGATCCTTGAAGAAGGCCACCTGGACAGACATCTGCAGATCTGTATCGAAGAAGGCATAGATCCCATGAGCGCCCTGAGGATGGCGACTCTCAACGCGGCCGAATGTTTCAGGCTGGAAGACAGGGGAGCACTTGCGCCGGGTCTCCGGGCCGACATTGTCCTTGTTGAGGATCTTAAAAGCTTTACGGTAAAGCGGGTTTACATTGAAGGGAAGCTTGCCGCGGAGGAAGGCCGCCTTTCCGGGACGGGGAAGACCGGCGCTTCATCAGAAAATTTCAAAATCCTGAGAAACAGTTTTCATGTCAGGAATTTTTCCGAAGAGAAGCTTGTCCTCACTCTTAAAAGCGACAGTGTTTATGTCATTGATGTAAAAGAAGGCAGCGTTGTTACCGGCAAGGGTACTGCCTCTGTCAAACGGAATTCCGCGGGGGAATTTGTGTACAGTCCCGGTGAAGATATTTCCAAGATTGCCGTCATCGAGAGGCATCATGATACAGGCAGGGTGGGACTGGGGCTTTTCCGCGGCTATGGCATCAGGGCGGGAGCCGTTGCGGTTTCCGTTTCACACGATTCCCACAACATTATTACTGTCGGGGTGAACGACGGCGACATGGCAATGGCGGTAAAGAGGCTTGTCGAAATGGAAGGCGGCATCGCGCTTGTCAAGGACGGAAAGGTACTCGAAGACATGCCCCTGCCCCTGGGAGGAATCATGAGCGACCGGACAGGCGAATGGGTGGACGGCAGGCTTGAAAAAATTCATGAATGCGCATGGAATATACTGGGAGTCAAAAGAGGACTTGAACCGGTAATGAGCCTTGCCTTTATGTCCCTCGTGGTGATTCCCGAACTCAAGGTAAGCTGCGGCGGACTTTTCGATGTGGGGAAATTCAGCTTTATAGAACCTGAAGTCCCCTGACATATTTTGCGCTTATGTTTCCGTCGGCGGCAAGGTATACCAGCCTTTCAAGCCGGTCACGGAGGCTCAGGGGGAGGGGCGCGGCGAGTCCCGACAGAGGGTTCATGTCATCAAAAACCAGCGCGTCAAAATCGTTTCCCGCATCGAAACTGCCCGATCTTCCCATGCCCGCCTCTTCAAAGAAGGCTCCCCCTCCGGCGCTGCCCAGATAAAAGGCCTCCTCCAGACTAAGCGCTTTTTCCGCCGGAGCAAGAAGGGCCTGTCTGAGTTTTGAAACCTGAATAGCGTCGCTCATGGCCCGGAAAACGGAAAGATGAACGCCGCCTGCAACATCGGTGCCCAGCCCCAGCCTGATGCCGGCCTCCAGAAAACGCCTCGCCGGCGCTATGCCCGAAGAGAGGTTGGTATTTGATTGGGGACAGTGGGCGATAAACACTCCCTGTTTCTTTATGAGTTCAATCTCTTCATCTTCGGGCCATACGCAATGAGCCATGATCGCGGGCCCCGTTTCGCCGAAGAGTCCAAAATCCGAATATGCACCGGCATAGGTTCTGCTCTGCGGACAGAGTTCCTTTACCCACGCTATCTCCTGCCGGTTTTCGGAAAGATGGGACTGCAGGGGAAGCGGCCTTTTGCGGCCATACTCTTCCTGCAGTCCCGCAAGGCCCCGCAAAAGTTCATCGCTGCAGGAGGGAATAAAACGGGGACTGAGAATCGGCCTTATGTTTCCGGACTTTAATACAGATTCCGATTTTTCAAGCCATTCCCGTGTAGACGACAGGGAAACTGCTGCGGACTCTTCCCTCAGATACGGAGGACAGTTCCTGTCCATGTTCAGCTTCCCCACAAAACATACAAGCCCTGCCTCTTCAAGCTTCTCCATAAGAAGGAGGGTCGCGGGTGTATGAAGGGTGGCAAAGATCACTGCCCGGCATGAGGGGCTTCTCTTGAGGGCTTCGGCAAACATGCCGTAGGAAAGGCCGGCATATTCACAATCCTGAAACTTTGCCTCCTCGGGGAAGGCGTTTTTGTTTAGCCAGTCGAGAAGTTCCAGATCCATCCCCAAAGCCCGGAAACCAAACTGGGGCGCATGTACATGGAGATCGCTGAGGCCGGGGAGGACAAGTTTCCCGTCATAGTCCTTTTGGGGAAGATTCCGGTACTCTTCCGGCAGCGCCGGAAAAAGACCTGCGGATTTTCCCCCGATGCAGACAAGCCGGCCGTTTTCCAGTGTTTCAAGCTCTCCGGAAGATTTACTGTGAACAATATCTCCTTTTAGTACAAAATTCCGCTCTTCCATTTCTTTTTCCGTAGTTTTCTTTTTTTCTTCAATCCGTTATTATTATATGGGCAGAATGCAAAAAATTGCAAATTCCCTCCCGGAGAGAATTCTGAAAACAAGGAGAGGATTCTGAAAACAAGATGAATGCGGATATATTAATCGTGGGAGCCGGGCCTGCCGGGATCTTCAGCGCGATAGAACTGATACGGCTGGGAAAAAACAGTAATATTGTCATGCTGGAAAAAGGGGAGCCCATAGAGAAACGTTCATGCCCAAAAATCCAAACCGGCAAATGCATGAGCTGCAGGCCCTACTGTCATATCACCACAGGTTTTTCGGGCGCGGGCGCCTTTTCCGACGGGAAACTCTCCCTGAGCCATGCCGTGGGAGGAGACCTCCCCGCTCTTATAGGGGAAGAAGAAGCCCAGGCCCTCATCGACTATGCCGATAGCGTCTATCTGGAATTCGGGGCAGCGAAGGAAGCCGAAGGGATCGGAAACCCCGAAAAAACAAAGAAGATCAGGCGCAGGGCGATACAGGCGGGACTGAAACTGGTGGACTGCCCGATCCGCCACATGGGAACGGAAAAGGTACAGGAACTCTACGCCCGGATTCAGGCGTATCTTCTCGATCACGGGGTACGGATACTCTTTGGCACCGAAGCACTCAACCTCATTCTGGAACAGGATCGCTGTCTCGGCGCGGAAGTGCAGAAGACCGGAGAAAGCGAAACCTTCAGAGTCAACTCTCCCGTTACCATCGTTGCAACAGGACGGAGGGGTGCAGGCTGGCTTGACAGAATCTGTAATGAAAACGGCATAGAACACCGGAGCGGAACCGTAGACATAGGAGTGCGGGTGGAGGTGCGGAACGAGATCATCGAAGAGGTGAATACGATCCTCTATGAATCAAAACTCATAGGTTACCCGAAACCCTTCAAGGACAAGGTTCGTACCTTTTGCCAGAATCCCGGAGGCTTTGTAAGCCAGGAAAACTACGATAACAGCCTTGCCGTGGTAAACGGCCACTCGTACAAGGATAAAAAGTCCGCCAATACCAATGTTGCCATACTTTCATCCCATAACTTCAGCGAACCCTTCAAACAGCCTATCGCCTATGCCCAGAAAATCGGAGAACTGACCAACATGCTGGGAGCAGGACAGATCCTGGTACAGCGTTACGGAGACATTCTTGACGGCAAACGCACATGGCAGGAAGAGCTGCCAAAGAGCAATGTAAAACCCAGCCTTGCCGATGCGGTTGCCGGAGACATTACCAGCGCCATGCCCTACAGAACCATGACCAACATCATAAATTTTATCCGCGCCCTGGATCATGTGGTACCCGGCTTTGCGAGCGCAGAAACACTGCTCTACTCGCCGGAATTGAAATTCTATTCCAACCGCATCAAAATGAACAAGCTTCTGGAAACCAATATCAGGGGACTTCACTGTCTGGGAGACTCTTCCGGCTGGACACGGGGACTCATGATGTCCAGCGCCATGGGGGTGCTCATGGGGAGGCTTCTGTCGTGAAGGAACTGTTTACGCTCATCAAAAAAAGTTTTGAACAAAAGGAAAACCTGGTTCTTGCCCTTATTACGGAAAAGGCCGGTTCCACTCCCCGGGGACAGGGGGCATGGATGCTGGTCAACAAAAACGGAAGAATCGCGGGTACAATAGGCGGGGCAAAGCCGGAATTTCTTGCCATCGAAGAGGGTAAAAAAATTGCGGAAAGCGGAGTTTCTGCCCTGAAGACATACATACTGCACCCTGCGGAGGCCGGCGACATAGGAGCAATCTGCGGCGGGGAAATTACAGTGTTTCTGCAATACCTTGATGCCGGTGACAGTGAACTTTCTGCGGTTGTCGACGACGCGCTGAATGCGGTTTCCCTGCCTGTTCCCGCGTGGCTTGTGATAAAAATCAATGAAGGAAGGGGAAAAGCCTCGCTGGGCATTCTTGGCAAAAACGGTATTCCCGGCAGAAAAGGTACGTACCCGGAAAAAACAGCGATCCTGTGCAGGGAAAAACCACTGCTTCACAGTACGGCACAGGACAAGTGGCTTTCCCTTCCCATAAACAGTACAGGTATTGTGTATGTCTTCGGATCGGGACACGTGGCACGGGAACTCCTCCCCCTGCTCGGCCGCCTGGATTTCCGCTGCATAGTCTTTGACGACCGGGAAGAATACTGTAAAGACGAATTTTTTCCCGCCGCGGAACGGGTTATTACGGGGGACTATGGGGATATCGGCGCATCCATCCCGGAGGGTCTTGCGGACAGCGATTATGCGGTGATCCTTACCAGGGGTCATCTCTGGGACTTCCAGGCGGAAGCCTTTGCGCTGAAAAGTCCTGCCCGTTACATCGGAGCCATCGGCAGCAGGACCAAACATGCGGCGCTACGGCAAAAACTCCTTGCCTCCGGGTTCAGCGAAGCGGATCTGGATGCCCCCCGTTTCCATGCCCCCATCGGCATTGACATAGGGAGCGATACGCCTGCGGAAATCGCCGTCAGCATTGCTGCGGAGTTAATTAAAGTGCGGAACTGTCAACAAGACGGTTAATGAAGGCAGGGCGCCGGCATTTACTTTTTCGTCCCCAAATTCTCTTAAAACCGGAGTATCTTAAAGAAAAAAATGGACCGCGAAGTCGAAAAAGTTCCGGTACAAAGCTCATTTTTCCTCATTCCTTCTTCGACTTTTTCGACCTGGCGGAAATTTCCGTATCCGTTAAAGATGCATCGGTCAAAAAGCCGCCTGAAGCGCGGCCTGAAAGCAGGACCGCCAAAACCACTAACCCGCCCAGCCGTTTTTTCATGGGTTGCCACCTTTTCTGTTGAATTTACTCTGTTTTGGAGAATTCAACATACCATGTTTCAGAGACTGCCGCAAACAGGGGTGGACCATGCCGGCTTCCCGAAGCCGCCGCCTTAGCTCCTCGATCTCCCGATCTTTCTCCTCAATTTTCTGGTCTTTCTCTTCAATCAAAGGCCGGTACTTCTCTTCGGCTGCTTGCAGGCCTTCCTTTTTGCCCCTCCGTTCCGCATTTGCAAGTCTACTTTGGGTGTCAAGCTCGTACTTGAGCTCGCTCAGAAGCCGGGCCCGTTCAACCTCGTCTTTGCTTACTGTCAACAATACTTTTCCCGCCATTGCTATGCCTTCCTCGCTCTCCAATACCTCATTTATTTTCTCCCGCCGGCTCTTGTCCGTCAAGATACTCCATGTTCGGCGTGCCGTAAAAGAAAAGCATGAAAAAAATGACAAATGTCATTCAGGTTTATTGCCTGACCGGGAAAGCAGCAGAATCCCTGCGGCGAGAAGGAAGGGGAACACTATTGCGGCAAGGATGCCGGTTTTGAAGCCGGTTCCGCTCATCACCATGCCGACAAGGCCGGGGCCAAAGGAGCAGCCTGCGTCTCCGGCAAGGGCCAGCAGCGCAAACATCGCCGTTCCTCCCAGCGGAAAAACCCTGGCGGCCATACTGAAGGTGCCGGGCCACATGATTCCTACGCTGAGACCGCAGAGGGCGCAGCCCGAAAGGGAGAGCAGGGGCCAGGGGGAAAACACGGTTACAAGGTAACTTGCCATGCAGAGAACGGAAGACAGTAACAGTATCCTTTCAAGTTTAACTTCCTCTGTTCTGGTTCCAAAGTATACCCGGGAAAGGCCCATGAGTACGGCAAAGGCGCAGGGGCCGAGGAGATCTCCGGTGGTTTTGCTTACCCGCAGTCCTGCCTCCGCAAAGAAGGAGGCCCACTGGCACATAGCCTGTTCCGAGGCGCCTGCGCAGACCATCATCAGCACCAGGAGAAAAAACATTTTCTTTGTCAGAAGTTTTTTGACGGGAATGGCGGAAGCCTCTCCCTCGATCAGGTGCCGCATGGGTACTGCCGCAAACAGGAAGAAGTTCCCCAGAGGCAGAAGCGCCCAGAGCATGGGAAGATAGCGCCAGTGTTCAATGCCGATAAGGGCAAAAAAAAGACTCGACAGTAACACTACCGCCACGAAACCCCAGCAGTAGAATGAGTGCAAAAGGCTCATGGCGGCGCTTTTATTGGAAGCGGGAAGGGCCTCCACGATGGGGCTGACGATAACCTCAAGGAGGCCGCCGCCTACGGCATAGACAGCCACCGCAATAACAAGGCCGTAGAAAGGTTCGCTCGTGAGGAAGGGAAGAAAACCCAGCAGAAACAAGCCTGCCGCACAGAAAGCCTGGGCTGCCAGCGCGGCGGCCCGGTAACCGATCCGGTCAACAAAGCGGACCGCGGCCAGATCAACGAGAAGCTGTATGGCAAAATTCATCGAGACGAGGAGGGCCAGGGACGGAAGTCCGATGCCGAAAACCCGGTGAAAGGTTACAAACAACAGGGGCCCCAGATTGTTTACAATGGCCTGGCTGCCATAACCCAGATAGCAGGCCGCCAGGGTAGAACGGAAAGAAAGCTTCATGCTGCACCTCTTTGAAGAGTCTCCTATTCTATCAGAAAAAGGGTCTGGCCGCAAAGTAACCGGCTTTGTGGATAGACACTAATTAGTCTATTTTTCTTGCTTTTTCCCCGGAATTTTGCGATATTGAAAACAAAAACATTACAAATAAAGGCGGAAGTATGTCGGACCAAAGTGTAGTACCCATAGATCAGATATTGCCACATAAATTGCCCCTGGTGGCCCTGATGGGCCGTCCTATTTTCCCGGGGATCTTTACGCCGATCATGATCGGCAACCCGGCGGATGTAAAGGTTGTGGAAGAAGCGGTTGCGGGGAACGGGCTCATAGGCCTCGTGATGCTTCTCAACGAAACCGAGACTCCCGCTATCGGCGATCTTTACTCGGTGGGAACCGTTGCGAAGATTGTTAAGAAGATAAACCTGCCCGACGGCGGGGTGAATATTTTCATTTCTACCCTGAAGCGTTTCGCGGTGCGCAAGTCCCTGCACGACCAGAATCCCATCGTTGCCGCGGTGGAGTACCTTGAGGACGAGGAGGACGACACCAGCGAAGTGAAGGCTCTGACCAGGGCGCTGATCAGCGAGATGAAGCAGATTTCCGAGAATAATCCCCTCTTTTCCGAGGAGATGCGGCTCAACATGATAAACATCGACCATCCGGGGAAGATTGCGGACTTTATCGCCAGTATTCTCAATATCGACAAGGCTGAACAGCAGAAGATCCTTGAAATTCTCAATGTCCGCAAGCGTATGGAGCAGGTGCTGGTCTTTATCAAAAAGGAACAGGAACTTCTGCGGATTCAGAAGCGGATTCAGAAGGAGATCAACGAAAAAATCGAAAAAAGCCAGCGGGATTACTTCCTTAAAGAAGAGCTCAAGGCGATCAAGACCGAACTGGGGATGGTTACCGATGCAAAAAGTTCAGATTACCAGAAATTCAGGGAGAAATTCGACGCTTTTCACTTTGAAGGCGAGGTAAAGGAGGCCGTTAATCAGGAACTGGAGAAATTCAACATCATGGAGCCCAACTCTCCTGAGTATGTGGTAACCCGCAATTATCTTGACCTCATCGCGAGTCTGCCCTGGATGGAGAGCGAGCCTGAACACTTTGACCTTTCCAGGGCCCAGGAGATTCTGGAGGCGGATCACTACGGGCTTAAGGATGTAAAGGAGAGGATTGTCGAGTATCTGGCGGTGAGGAAGCTGCGGAACGATACCAAGGGTTCTATTATCTGTCTTGTGGGGCCGCCGGGGGTGGGGAAGACGAGCGTGGGCCGTTCCATTGCCCGCTCCCTGGGGAAGGAATTCTTCCGTTTCTCCGTGGGCGGCATGAGGGACGAGGCGGAGATCAAGGGTCATCGCCGTACCTATATCGGCGCCCTGCCGGGGAAGATCATCCAGGGGCTCAAGATCGTCAAAACCCGCGACCCGGTGTTCATGATCGACGAAATCGACAAGATGGGGGCTTCCTACCAGGGAGATCCCGCATCCGCCCTCCTCGAGGTGCTTGACCCGGAGCAGAATACTTCCTTTCGGGATCACTACCTGGATCTGCCTTTCGACATTTCCCATATCTTTTTTATCGTTACCGCCAACACTCTGGATACGATTCCGCCGCCGCTCATCGACCGGATGGAGATTATCCAGCTTCCCGGCTATATTGATACGGAAAAACTCGAAATCGCCAAACGCTACCTGGTGCCCAAGAGTCTTGAAAAGAACGGGCTCAAGAAAGGTCAGGTGAAGTACACCAAGGACAGCCTCCTCCACATCGCCAACGGCTATGCGCGGGAAGCGGGGGTACGAAATTTTGAAAAGAACCTGGACAAGATCCACCGGAAGCTGGCGAAGCAAATCATAGAGAAGAATGAAGAAGCAAAGAAAAAGACTCAAGCCGAAGCGGGCGGGGAGAATTCCCCTGCAGCTTCTTCAAACCCCAAACTGAAATTCGATCTTGACAAAAAGGCCATCGAAAAGCACCTGGGTAAACCCATTTTCCCCGAAGAGGATATAAAAAAAGCCGACCGGCCGGGGATGAGCGTGGGGCTTGCCTGGACAAGCATGGGCGGCGACACTCTGGTGATTGAGGCTACCTCGGTACCCGGCAAGGAAGGTTTTACCCTCACGGGCAAGATGGGAGACGTGATGAAGGAGAGCGCGGCCATCGCCATGACGGTCGCCCGCAAGCTTGGCACGGAGCGCTACAACATAGAGCTTGACTGGTTTGAAAAGAACCACATCCACCTCCATATACCCGAAGGGGCAACCCCCAAGGACGGCCCGTCGGCCGGGATCACCATGGCTACCGCCCTCCTCAGCCTGATGCGGGGAAAAATTATCAGTTCCAGCCTCGTCATGACCGGGGAGTTGAGTCTGACAGGCCAGGTACTGCCAATCGGGGGCCTCAAAGAGAAGACCATTGCCGCACGGCGGAACAAGGCACGGCATATCATCATCCCGAAACAGAATGTCCGGGATCTCGACGATATTCCCGACTATGTGAAGAAGGGCATAGAATTCCATCCGGTGGAACGTTTCGACGAGGTGCTGGCGCTGGCGCTGCCGAATTGAACAATGTATGAGCATCCGAAACTGAGGGCTTTTACCGCGGGCCTGGACGCCCTCTTCGATGAGGCGGACAACTTTCTGGAGGAACGCTGGGGCGGCGCCTTTGCCCTGCATCCCAACCGGCCTGAGCGCGGGGCTACCGGCAATCCGGCCATGGACGGCCTCTTTGAGATCATCCCCGACTTTACCCCCGGCATAGGGAGCGAAAAAGGGAGAGGCTACCTGGTTTCTTTCCGTGCCGCCACCCTGGAACGGATCCCCCCGGAACAGTTTGAATTTCTTATGGAAGAAACCGCGGCCTTCATCAAACGGAAACTCCCCGCCTACTTTCCCGGCCGCAGACTGGAACTTGTCCGTGACGGCGCACGTTTCAAAATAACCGGCGACTTTTCTTTAGGCCTGGCCTGATAC
>JAIRNJ010000074.1 GCA_031258115.1 Treponema sp.
CGGATGGTTCTCATCCGGCTGTCGTCTTCCGCGGCTATGGTGTCTTCGAGAGCCTCCGCATTTGCCCCTTTCTCCGAAGGGGAATCATTCAGGGGAACTTCCGGCACGGGGGAAGATTCCGGTTCGGCGCTTTCCCGGCTTTCCGTTTCCTGTCCCCCTTCAATCTCATCCTCTTCCAGGGCAAAGATAAAAAGGGAAACATGCAAAAACAGCAAACCTAAGAAAATGAATGATTTTTTATACACCATAAAGCTTTTTCTTTACTCCATTTGACCGAACCGGGCAAGAAATTCCCTTTTGAAGTCTCCAAACCTGTTTTCCTCAATCGCCCTGCGGCTCTCCAGTACCAGCCTGTTAAGAAAATACAGATTGTGGCAGCTTGCCAGCATGGAACAGAGGATCTCCTGCGCCTTGAACAGGTGTCTAAGATATGCCCGGGAATAGTTCCGGCACACTTTGCACCCGCACTCTTCATCTATCGGCCGAAAGTCCATGCGGTTTTCGGTCTTTTTTAGGGAAAGCGGGCCTTTGCGTGTAAAAACTCTCCCGTTTCGGCCTTCCCTGGTGGGAAGCACACAGTCAAACATATCTATGCCGTTTTCAATGGCGTCGAGAATATAGTCCGGAGTACCTATACCCATCACATAGCGGGGCTTATTTTCCGGTAAAAGCGATGCGCTAAGGGCCAAATACTCCCGGTAGGTTTCAGGCGGCTCCCCCACGGAAAGCCCTCCGACGGCAATACCCGGCGTATCCGCTTCGGCACACAGGGCCGCGCTTTTCTCCCGGAGATCCCGGTAAAAATTTCCCTGCACTATGGAAAAAAGAAGTCCCCGGTATCCGTTTTCACGTTTCTCAAGCCAGGCTTTTTTGGCCCTTTTAAGCCATTGTCCTGTTATATCCAGGGCTTTTACCGCATCCCTGTACTCAGTTCCCCAGCCGGTACAGACATCAAGCTGCATCTGTATATCGCTCCCCAGAATTGTCTGGATCTCCACGGCCTTTTCCGGACTGAGGACATGGAGGGAACCGTCGATGTGGGAACGAAATTTCGCCCCTTCGGGGGTAATTTTCCGGAAGGGCGCAAGGGAAAAAACCTGAAAACCTCCCGAATCGGTGAGGATATTACGATCCCAGTGCATGAAGCGGTGGAGTCCGCCGGCCTCCCCTATCACCTCCGTACCGGGTCTCAGGTACAGGTGGTAGGTATTGGAAAGGATGATCTCAAAACCGATCTCCTCAAGATCTTCCCTGGTCAATGCCTTTACCGTGCCGTTGGTTCCGACAGGCATAAAAACAGGGGTACTCACTTTCCCATGAAACAGATTCAATTCCCCTGTCCGGGCCGCGGAAGCACCGTCCCTGTGTTTTATATTAAAGATAAGTTCACCCATGTCCCAATCCTGGCTTTTGGAGAACCGGCCCTGCCGGATCTATGTTTTTGCGCTTCTCAAAAGCAGCCCCCCCACTACCACGAAGGTGGCAACCGGGAACCACGCACCCGCAAGGGGGGGAATATAGCCCAGCCTGGCCATCATCATGGTGATCATCTCCATGACATAGAAACCTACGGCGGTTACAAGGCTTGCAAGAAGACTCATGAGAAGGATGTTTTTTCTGAAACGGCCTCCCATGGAGATTGAAAGGATCATCACGACAAAGGAGGTTGTTGCATAGGAATAACGGTGATAGTAATCCGCAAGGGCCTGAATAAAGGGAAGACCGGCGGCCTTGAGATCTTTTACCAGAAGATTCGCGTCCTTGGCGGGAAGTTCTTCCACATTGGCGGCATTTCTGCGGAAAGTATCCGGTTTTTCCCGGTAAATATCCGTATCTTCCAGGGGCCGGGTACGGAGCAGGCCCTCTCTCCACTCATAGATAATCGGGTTGCTGAGAAACCAGAATTCGCCGGTCCAGGTAGCCCTGGGGGAACGAACCAGGGATACAAATTCACCCTTTTCATTTTTTTCTACAATGCTGACTCCGTTCAAAGCCTGGGCGTTGTGATCGTAGTAGTCCACCGAATAGATAATAAGACCGTTCTTCGCCTTGATCACTATATCCGAATTATTTTCCGTACGCTGCTGGTGCAGGAGGGTTCTTGAAAGATCATTTTTTATTTTAAGGGTTGGAATTACTATGCGGTCATCAAAGTAGAATGAAAAGACGGTTGCCACAAGCCCTACCAGGACGAGGGGCAGACAGAAACGCCGAAAGGGAATGCCCGAAGAAAAAATCGATGTAAGTTCGTTGCGGGCATAGAGATCGCCCAATGTATAGGCCGCGGCAAACAGAAGGGAGATCGGCATGGCATAGGAAAAACTTTTGGGAAGGTAGTAATAACTTACAGTTATGATCTGTTTGAAGGGAACCTCATAGTTGAGATAACGCCAGAGATTGGCAAAAAGATCGATGAGTGAAAGGAGAAGCACAAACATGGTAACTGCCACTATAAAGATGGGGAAGAATTGCCTTAAAAGATAACGGTCCAGGGTCATCTCCGCATCCTCAAAATACACAGGAAGAGGCCTATTGATACGGCCAGAATATTGGGCAGCCACATTGTCCAGAAGGGGGAATAACCGAGACGCATACCCATGGTCTGTCCTCCCAGGAGCAGGGCCCAATAGATAACCGAAATAATGAGGCCAAAGATAAAACCTACCGTCTGGCCGCTTTTCTTTGCAAAGAGCCCAAGGGGAACCGCCAGAAAGACAAAGGAGAGGGCCCCAAAGGGAATTGAATACTTTTTATAGTACTCAAGCCGGTACACAAGCAGGCTGCGATCCCTTTTAATTGAACGAGCCGAATCATCTTCCCTCATAAAACTGGCAAGATCGTTAGTTCTGCGGTTCCAGGTATCCTCATCCGGCCCCCGGCGGAGGCTTTCCTCCAGAAGCAGGGCCTGTGAAGTAACACGGCCATACTGTTCATCCAGCCTGACACCCAGATCCACCGTCTTTTTTTTTATCTCCCGCCATACATCAATGGAACTCATCTCCCGGGGACCGATGGAGGATACAGCCTGGATGAGATCCTCCTGGGGTATCCAGTACTGGAGGTAGCGGGTCGAGGCATAATCGTAGTCCTGGCGGGCTACTTCCTTGGAAGACTGGATAAAGGCCTGCTCAAGATCCAGGGAGAGTCCGTCTTTCCCCCCGTCTTTAAGCACCGCATTATTGGCCATGATCACACGGCGTTCTCCGTCGCTGGTTCTGTCCAGAATGAGGACAGAATCAATGGAATTGCCTATCACCTCTCCGGTGACTATGACGGTTTCCTTGAAACGCTTCACCGAATTGGCCTCCAGTTCCAGCGCCGGGGTCGAGACAAGGATACGGCGGTAAAGCCGGGCAAAGGAAACGGTTCCCGCTGGAAGCAGCACATCATTGGCAAAAAAGGAGAGCAGGGAAATTACCACCCCTACTGAAATTGCGGGAATAAAAATGTTCCGGTAAGAAAGACCCGATGAGAGCATCACAAGAATTTCGTTATCGCTTGTCATCCGGCCTATGGTCATGAGCGTTCCCACAAGGGATGCAAAGGGAGCCGCCATGGCGATTATCGAAGGCAGGGAATAGAGCACGAGAAGGGCTACCTGATTAAAAGGTACATGTTTGGTAAGAATCTCCTGCGCCATGAGGAGAAGCTGGTTGACGAAAAAAATAAAAAAGAAAAAGAGAAAGGCAACCCAAAAGGAAAAGAGAGCCTCCATGATCACATAACGGAAGAGGGTCTTTGAAATACTAAGCCTGTGTTCCAGCCCTGCCTCTTCAGGCCGGAGACCCAGGGAAATTGCCTGTACACTGCCGCTTTCAGCGACTTGTGTTTCATCCGGGACGGTTTTCTCCATACCCCTATATTCCCGTAGAGCCGAAGCCCCCTCCACCCCGCGTGGTCTCCGACAGCGCCCCGCTTTCTTCCATGGGGAGCCGGGCTACCGGGGCCACGACCAGTTGGGCAATACGATCTCCGTTTTGAATGATAAAGGATTCAATCCCCAGATTGACAAGCAGAATCTCCAGTTCTCCCCGGTAATCCGAATCTATGGTACCGGGAGAATTGAGAATCGTAACGCCGTGACGGGCCGCAAGACCTGAACGGGGCCTTACCTGGGCCTCATAACCTTGAGGTATCTCAACATAGAGGCCGGTTGGAATTTTAGCCCTGCCCATGGGAGGCATCAGCACCTCTTTTTGAAGAAAGGCCCGCAGATCCATTCCCGCCGCTCCCTCGCTGGCATATTCAGGCAGGGAGACGCGGGAATCCTTCCGCATAAATTTTATACTAACGGCGGAACTTTCCGCCATCCCTGTTTCCCTGCCGGGGCCGCTCGTCCCTGCCCTGTCCGGCGGGAACTTCACCGTCCGGGTCAATTGCATCGATATAGGAAAGGTTAAGCCGGCCCATCTTGTCAATTTCCAGAAGCTTTACCGGGATCTCCTGACCTTCGTGGAGAACTTCAGTAACCGTATTGATCCTCTGCCGGGACAGCTTGCTGATATGAACAAGCCCTTCCTTGCCGGGGAGAATCTCCACAAAGGCACCGAAATCCATGATCCTCATGACTTTGCCGTTGTAGATCCGGCCGGTTTCAGGATCCGCGGCGATACCGATAACGGCGCTCCTGGCTTCTTCCGCATCCTTGGTGTTCTTTCCGTAGATGGTCACGGTACCGTCGTTTTCGGTATTGATTGTAACCTTGTACTGTTCGCAGAGGGCTTTGATGTTCTTGCCCCCGGGGCCGATGAGTGCGCCGATCTTGTCCACCTCGATCTTGAGGGTAACGATCTTGGGAGCGTATTCACTGATTTCGGAAGCGGGTTTTGAAATGGTCGCATTCATGATGGAGAGGATATGGAGCCTTCCCCGCCTGGCCTGATCCAGAGCCTTCCGCATGATGGCAGTGGAAACACCGGCAATCTTGATATCCATCTGGAAACCGGTGATCCCGTCCTGGGTACCGGCAACCTTAAAGTCCATGTCTCCGAGGTGGTCTTCTTCCCCCAGAATGTCGGAAAGAACGGCAAAACGTTCACCATCCTTGCCGGAACCTTCCGTGATAAGGCCCATGGCGATACCCGCAACAGGTTTCTTCATCGGCACCCCCGCGTGAAGCATGGCAAGCGTGCCGCCGCAAACGGATGCCATGGACGAAGACCCGTTGGACTCCGTAATTTCAGAGACCACCCGGATGGTATAGGGAAATTCATCTTTGCCGGGCACCATGGCTTCCAATGAACGGCGGGCCAGGTTTCCGTGGCCTATCTCCCGGCGGCCCGTACCCATACGTCCCACTTCGCCTACCGAATAGGGAGGGAAGTTGTAGTGCAGGATGAAATTTTCCCGCTTGTCCCCTTCTATGTCGTCGAAAATCTGTTCATCAAAGACAGTTCCCAGGGTACTTACCGCAAGAGACTGGGTCTCGCCTCTGGTAAAGAGGGCTGAACCATGGGGCCTGGGAAGAATTCCCACTTCACAGCTAATCGGCCTGATATCCTCAAGCCCGCGGCCGTCAACCCGGCGGTTCTTGTCCAGAATCGAAGAGCGGAGGATCCGATACTGCATGTCTTCAAAGAGAGAGTCGAAAAGTTTTTTCTGCTTTTCATCTTCCAGTTGAGATGCGTATTGTTCCGCAATTTCTTTTTTTACTGCCTTTATTCCGTCGTGCCTCTCTCCCTTTGTGGGGAGGAAACAGGCATTTTCAAGCTTTGGATAGGCTGCCCCGCGGATGGCGTCTTCATTTTCCAGCTTGACGCCGAATTCGGTAAGGGGAAGTTTTTCTTTCCCGGCAAGCCTGCGAAGCTCTTCCTGAAGATTACAGAATTCGAGGATCACCGCACGGGCCTTATCCAGGGCTTCGATCATGAGGTCTTCGCCGGCCTCTTTGGCTCCCCCTTCTACCATGGTGATACCGTCTCTGGTACCTGCCACCACGATTTCCAGAGTGGATTTCTCTATTTCTTCATAGGTGGGATTGACCACAAGTTCCCCGTTAACCTGGCAGATCCTCACCCCGGCGATGGGGCCGTTATAAGGGATATCGGAAATATGTACCGCCGCGGAACTGGCTATAATGGCAAGAATATCGGGAGGATTGACCATATCGGCGGAAACCGTCATGGGTACGATCTGGATTTCCCGGCCGAAACTCTTGTCAAAGAGAGGCCGCATGGGCCTGTCTATGAGCCGGGAAATGAGGATCTCCTTGTCCTTGGGCCTCCCTTCCCGTTTGATGAAACCTCCGGGGATCTTCCCCGCGGCATAGTATTTTTCGTTGTAGTCAACAGTCAGTGGAACGTAGTCGAGACCTTCCACCGATTCTGAAGATGAACACACGGTGGCAAGCACCGCGGAACCCGCATACTGGGCAAAAACAGAACCGTTGGCCTGCCTTGCGATCCTGCCGGTTTCGAGAATTAACTCTTTTCCGGCTATTTGATAGGTTACTTTTTGAAGCATTATTATTTGCGGATCCCCAATTCCTTGATGAGGGAACGGTACTTTTCAAGATCCCGGCGCTGAAGGTATTTCAAAATCCGGCGGCGATGACCGACAAGGATTAAGAGACCCCGGTTACTGGATTTGTCCTTCTTGAACTGTTTGCAATGCTCCGTGAGCTGGTTGATCCGCTCGGTAAGCAGAGCAATCTGTACTTCCGTGGCGCCGGTATCTTTTTCGCTTTTACCGAACTTGCTGACGATGGAAGTTGTTTCATCTTTGCTTAATGCCATATTTTCATTCTCCTTGGGAACAAATTATAAAAATTCTGCGTATTCCGCAGTTGAAACTGAGGGAATCGACAGGCAGCCCTCATGAACCGTGAGGGTTCTTTCGAGCCATTCACCATTACTCAATACCCTGACAGGATACACACCTGCCGGAGGCAAGAGCCGTAAAGCAGGCTTTGCATCCCGGTAAAAACCGTCTTCAGTCCCGAAGGCTTCAATTCCCTGAAGCTCAATCCCGTAAGGTCTCCCCAAAAGGGAAGCGGCCTTCCGTAAATCCCCCTCCGCTATAAGAGAGCGAATCCTGCTGGAACTGACAGGCCGGCGGCCTTCCATAAGCGGCGGCAAGACCTCTGTTTTAACCCCCGCCTTTTCACAGATACTCTTAAAAAGAGCGGCGTCGGTATCCTGTCTGAATCCGCAATGGAAATTGGAACCCACAACCATAAGGCCGATTTTATGCTTTACGGTTAAAAGACGGATAAATTCTCTTCCAGATAATGCACTGAAATCGGTAGAAAAGTCAATAACCAGGGCCTGAAGCACCCCGAGACTTTCCATAATGGCCAGTTTTCGGGAAAGACTGGTAATCTCTCCCTGCCGGTTTCCTTTTTTAAGGATTTGACGGGGGTTTTGGGCGAAGGTAAGGACTGCCGGAACATGGGGAGAGGCTGTAATACGCCGGATTAACTCCTGATGGCCCCGGTGAACCCCGTCGAAAACACCGATGCTGAGGGAAATTCCCTCCTCCGGTTCGGATATTCTGTTGTGTATGTAGTCCGTCCAGTCAATAATCTGCATGTGCCCCTTCAGACTGCGAATGCAGGAAGCCTGGTGAGCCGGCGCGGGTTTCAGCGGCTTGTGCAAAAACAAAGCCATAGCTCCAGACGCCGGATTTTTTTTCTACAAGAGCCAGGAAGCTGTTGTCTTCAGAGAAAAGCCCCGCGCAAAAATCATCTTCGGGGAGTTTTTCCATGCCACTATCGGCGGAAAAATTTAGCCCCGCATGATCCGGCAGAAGGCCAAGAGGCCCGCCGTGTATAATATTTTGTACATCATGAAGTTTTACTTTAATAACAGGCATCCCGAGAAGGCTGAAAATTTCCGGTTTTATGCCCATGAGCGCTCCGGGAACAGCTTCCCTGATGGCTTCTTCCACCCGGAAACCGGAAACCCTTGTCCGCCGGAGGGCCTCCAGGCGGCCTCTGCTTCCCGCGGCAAGGGCCAGATCCCGGGCCAGTGAACGGATATAGGTTCCGCCGGAACAGCTCACGGAAAAAGAGCCCAGGGGCGGTTCCCAGGAGAGGAGACGGATACTATAGATATTCACCTTTCGTTCTTTCATGTGGGGAAGTTCCCCGGCCCGTGCAAGCTGCGAAGCCCGCTTTCCCCCGATATGAATGGCCGAATACACTGGCGGAACCTGCAAAATTTCCCCGAGAAAGGCGGGTATCGCCTCTTCTACCGCTTTCCGGGACGGAAGAGGAGCTTCGGCAATCACAGTGCCTTCCGGATCGAGGGTATCGGTTTCTTCTCCAAAACGGATGAGGGCCTCATATTCTTTATTACAGCGGCTAAACCAGGGGCTTAGTCTCAAGGCCCGGCCCGTGAGGATTACAAGAAGCCCGGAGGCAAACTTGTCCAGGGTTCCCGTGTGTCCGACTTTTTGGGTGTTCAGGGCCTTTTTTACCTGCCTGAGGCTGTCAAAGCTGGTGATCCCCGGAGCCTTGTCCAGGAGCAAAAGGCCGTCCCTATTCTCCGCCGCTCTCATCTGTCTCCGGCTGTTTTGGAGCATTTAGCTCTTCAATTTTTTTTATCATGTCAAAACCTTCACGGATGCTTGAATCTTCATGGAAACGGAGATGGGGTGTCTTGCGTATATGCATTTCTCCCGCAAGCCGGGCCTGGATAAAACTCGCGGCGCTCTGCAGACCCGCGGTTCCCTTGGCAATTCCCGATTTGCCGCTGATGTTTGAGACATACACATCCGCATAAGAGAGATCCCGTGAAACATTCACTCTGGTAATGGAGAGAAAGGAGTTTACCCGGGGATCCTTGATACTGCCGTTGAGGATCAAGGCGCTGATCTTCTCCTGTATCAGATGACCGATACGTTCGGTACGATATTCCGGCAATTCCGCCCTCTAACTGAGTTTCCGTGCAACCTGCACCATCTCGAATACTTCAAGCTGATCGTCTACCTGAATGTCATTGAAATCATAAATACCCAGCCCGCATTCAAAGCCGGCGCTCACTTCCCTGGCATCGTCCTTGAAACGTTTGAGACTGGAGATCTTTCCTGTATGTATAACTATTTCGTTCCTGATAAGGTTAACACTGGCGCTGCGCTTCACCATACCGCTGAGTACATAACAGCCTGCAATGGTACCGGCCTTGGGAACCTTGAAGGTATTCCGCACCTCTACCATTCCAATGACCTCTTCCTTTGTATCCGGCTTGAGCATGCCTTCCATGGCCTGCTGGATCTCTTCCACGGCCTTGTAGATTACATTGTACTTCCGTATATCGACCTTTTCCTGGTCGGCAAGGGCTTTGGCCTTGGGTACAGGCCGGACATTGAAACCGATGATGATCGCATTGGAGGCAATGGCCAGATCCACATCCCCTTCGTTGATGGCGCCGGGAAGGGCCTGAATGACATGGAGGCGGATCTCTTTCATGGAAAGTTTTTCCAGACTGGACTTGAGGGCTTCCGCGGAACCCTGAACATCAGCCTTGATGATTACCTTGAGTTCCTGCATGCCGCCGTCGCTTATCATGTCGTGCAGGTTATCCATGGTAACTTTCCTGATGTTCTTGGCATCTTCAAAGCGTTTGAGTTCCTGGCGTTTGGAAGAATAGCCGCGCGCAAGTTTTTCGTCTTCCACCACCTGGAAGGGGTCTCCCGCATTGGGAATGCCTTCAAAACCGAGAACTACCACCGGCATTGAAGGGGTGGCCTCTTCGAGTTTTTCTCCCTTGTCGTTGAAGATGGCCCTCACCTTTCCGGGCCAGATCCCCGCCACAAAGGAGTCTCCCACCTTGAGAGTCCCCCTTTCGACCATGATGGTGGCGACGATGCCCCGGCCATGATCTATCTGGGATTCCAGGATCTTACCTTCGGCAACGTGGCTGTAGTTGACCTTGAGATCGAGAATTTCCGCCTGGAGGAGTATGGTTTCGATGAGTTTTTCGATGCCCTGCTTCTTGAGAGCGGAAAGCTCCACAAACATGGTCTGCCCTCCCCACTCTTCCGGGCTGAGTCCCAGATCCGCAAGCTGGCTCTTTACCCGGTCGGGGTTAGCCTCGGGCTTGTCTATCTTGTTTACCGCTACGATGATCGGAACATTCGCCTCTTTGGCGTGGTTGATCGCTTCCACAGTCTGGGGCATGACTCCGTCGTCGGCGGCCACTACGAGCACCACTATGTCGGTAACCTGGGCGCCTCTGGCCCGCATACGGGTAAAGGCTTCGTGGCCGGGGGTATCCAGGAAGGTGATGCGGCCTTCGGGAGTGTCCACCGTATAGGCGCCGATATGCTGGGTGATACCGCCGAATTCTCCCGCTACCACATCGGTACTGCGGATTGCATCGAGAAGCTTGGTCTTGCCGTGATCAACATGGCCCATTACGGTAACCACCGGCGGCCGGGGTTTGAGTTCCGCCCCGTCATCCGAAGTGGAGGAGATTACCGTTTCATCGTAGAGGCTGATGATCTTTACATCCGCTCCGAATTCCGCGGCAAGAATCGTGGCGGTTTCCGCATCGATCTGCTGGTTGATGGTAACCATCATCCCCATGCTCATCAGTTTCTGGATAAGATCGGAAGCCTTTAGATTCATCTTGCGGGCAAGTTCCGAAACGGAGATAACCTCCATGATATCGATGCTTTTGGGTACCGGATTGGTCGTTTGGGTTATCTTTTTCTTGGTCTGGAGGAGTTTCTCCTCCATCTCGTGTTCTTTTTCTTTACGGTAATTAACCGTTTTTTTGGCCTTGAAGATACGCTTCGCAGTGCCCTTGCCTTCCGGCAGGGGAGCTGTCGTAACGGGCCCTCCGCCGCGGTTGGGACCTCCTGCGGGTCTCGGGCCGAAGCCGGGCCTGCCCTGACCAAAACCGGGCCTGCCGCCGCCGGGACGGGGACCCTGACCAAAGCCCGGCCGCGGAGGACTTCCAGGGGGACGGAAGCCGCCTTCGCCACGCGGAGGACCTGCTGGACGGCCTCCGACTCTGCCTGCTGTTCCGGCGGGACGGCTTGAGAAGGGCGATGAGGGCCCACGCGGGCCTTCTTCACGACGGAGAGGGGGGCCTACCGGCTTTCCCCCTACCCTGCCTGCGGCCGCCGCGGGCCGCTGAGTTACGGGAAAGGAGGCAACATGGCTGTCATCTTTGGGCTTTTCATCCCGGCTTTCCCTGGAGTCTTCGGAAGAATCCTTTGTCCGCTGACCTGCTACAACTATCTTGGGCTGCACCTTTCTGGGATTGGGTGCGGCGGGAGGATTCTGGGGCTTCTTTTTTACCACAATAATCTTTCGGAGGGGAGCCTCGGCCTTTCCTTTCCGGGAGCCATCCTTTTTTTCGGGAGAAGCATCCTGCCCTGTTGCTTCGTGCTCCGCCGGACTGTGCTTGATGAGTTCCACTTTCGGTTTTTCTGTGTTTTCTACTTCTTCAGCCATGTTCCACCTATATATTTTTATGGAAAAACCTACATCAGGTTTCTCCAGGATGCTCCGTTTATCCGGTTCATCATTCGTCCTCGTATTCAAAGCTCAGGCCAATACCACAATTCGGACAAACCGTCATATCGATGGTTATTTTGGCCCCGCATTCGGGACACTCATACTCTTCCGTCTCGGGTACAGTCTCCAGTTCCCGATCGGAACCCTCCTCTTCGGTTTCCTTTTCAGCATACTCATCCTGCTCTTCTTCCACAATCTCTACATTTTCTTCGATGAGTTTTTGGAGGGCTTCAAGCTGTTCCGCGCTGATGCCTTGAACCGCATTGAGTTCCTCCTGGGACATAGCAAGGTAGTCTTCGATAAAGTCGATACCCGCGCCGAGCAGCGCCTCGGCAAGCGCAGGCTCCACCCCGGGAAGTTCCGAGATTCGGGAAATTTCTTCCTCGTATTCTTCTTCGTCTCCAAAAAGCTGGGATACTGCCTTGCGGGATTCCGCAGCAATATCCATGGCTTCAAACTGGGCGTCGGTTTTGACATCGATACTCCAGTCGCAGAGCCGGTTGGCAAGCCGCACGTTGAGACCCTGCTTGCCGATAGCCAGAGAAAGCTGGGTATCGGCAACCACCGCCAGGGCCAGGTGTTTGGCTTCATCGAGAATGATCACATCCCGGACTTCTGCGGGGGAAAGGGCATTCTTGATAAAGTTATGGGGATTGGGATCATACTTGAGGATATCGATCTTCTCTCCTTCCAATTCCTTGATAACCGCCTGAATCCGCACGCCTTTGAGACCCACACAAGCTCCCACAGGATCCACGTCTTCCCTGTTGGAATATACGGCAAGCTTGGTTCTGTAGCCCGCTTCGCGGACGATTTTGTGAATCTCCACGGTTTTGTCGTAGACTTCGGGAACTTCAAGTTCAAAGATGGCCCGGACAAAATCCGTATGGGTTCTGGAGAGGACTACCTGGAGGCCCGTGGGAGTCTTGTTCACTTCCGTGATAAGGGCCTTGATCCGGTCATTTACATGGTAGGTTTCCCTGGGACTCTGATTCTTCTTGGGAAGTATGCCCTCCATTTTGCCCAGATCCACATAGATGGTGCCGTTCTTTTCCCGCTGGTAGTATCCTATGATGATCTCCCCTACCTTATCCTTGAATTCCGAATAAAGACTGTCTTTCTGGATTTCCCGGATAGACTGATGAGCGGTCTGTTTGGCGCTTTGTACCGAAATACGGTCAAAGTTTTTCGGGTCAACTTCGATGAGCAGTTCGTCGCCGATCTCCGCATTGGGGTTAAGTTTCCTGGCTTCATTTATATCTATCTCCGCAGCTTCATCAACGCCGTCAATTTCTCCGTCAACAATTTTTTTCTGGGCATATATGGAGACTTTCTTGTCATCGGAAAAGCGGATGATGGCATTATCCACATTTCCATACTTGCGTTTATAGGCTGCAAGGAGTGTGTTTTCAATAGTCCTCAGTATCAACTCTTCGGATATACCCCGTTCCTGGTTTATCTGACGGATTGCATCCGATATGTCTATAGCCACTTTAGGTATGCCCCCTTCAATAGGTTTTGCTCTTATTCCAGAGAATAATCGAGCTTTGCTTTTGCGATAAGCGAATAAGGAATACTCAGTTCCCCTTCCCTGTTCCATAATACTATACCCTCTTCATCGGAGGAAAGCAGTATCCCGCTGCTCCAGTCCGAAATATCGGTACGGTAACAGCGGATACCCCGGCCTCCATAGTGGGCAAATTCGCTTCCATCCTTAATAAGCCGGTCTATTCCCGGGGAAGACACCTCCAGATAGAGCTCCTGTCCGGGAAAAGCCAGTTCCAGCCGGGGAAGCACGGCATGATGAACCCGGGAACAGTCATTGATGCCAATGGGATGGGGTTTCTCTTCGAACCGTGCAGGAGAGGAAGGGCTTATACCGGCCCCCCTGTAAACTACCACCCGTATCTGAACCGAACCCCTATGCCGGGAAACCGTTACCTCAATGAGATCCAGGCCCAGCCCCTCTACCACCGGCCCTATGGATTCCAGCAAGGAGGTGTCATCTTTCCCCCTGCTGTAGTTCATTATTTTCCACCTTTTCTTAAAAAAAAGGGCCTTGAAAAGACCCTTTTTATGATTAAGCTTAATTTTCTGGAAATATAATAGCAGATATGGAAAAATATGTCAAGCGGTGCACGCGCTTCATCGAAATTCTAACCCAAAAGGGCCGGTTCTTCAAAACAAAAACCCAGCCGAAAGCAGACCGCTTCGGCCTGAGCTGTCTCCTCACCGGCGGGCGGTTGTTTTTCCGCCTCATCAGTTCCGCGGTTCATCTTTTCAGCTCTACCGTATAGGTAAAAAAATCACCCCGGACAATCGACACACAGTATTCAATAATCTCAGGCCCGTCAAAAGTTGTTCTTTCGATATGGATGATGGGCTTTCCCGTTTTAAGATTCATCAGCTTGGCCTCATACGCACGGATGGCGTCGGCGCGGAATTTTTCTATGATCTTCCGGGGATTAACCCCCAGGCTGCGCATGGAATTGTACAAACCCTTTTTTACAATGTCTTTTTCCTTCAATTTGGGACAGCAGCTATAGGGAATATAGGAGGTTTCCACCACATAGGCGGTATCGTCTACTATACGCAGCCGGAACACTTTAAATATTTTTTCATCCTTTACAATTCCAAGAGATTCGGCAATAGCGAAATCGGCTTTCTCTACGGTGAATGAGAGCATTTTAACATGTTCTTTTTCCCCTTTTTGCAGCAACGCTTCGCTAAAAGAATAAAATTTTGAAAGTTTTTGTTCAAAATTGATGCTCGCCACAAAAGTCCCTTTGCCCTGAAAACGAACCAGATATCCGCCATGAACGAGTTCTTCGATGGCTTTCCGTACCGTTATGCGGCTTAAATTGTACATCCGGCAGAGTTCAATTTCGGGAGGTATTTTTTGTCCGCTTTTCCACTCATTATTTTGAATTTTTTTTAAAAGCTCTTCCTGGAGCTGGTAATAAAGAGTGACCGGTTTTGATCGATCGAATACAGAAGCGAATACAGACACCGTTTCATTCTTACTTGCCATTAGAAATCTCCGAATTAAAGGATCGATTTACCGGCGCAGCCGCAGATCCGCATCTTTTCGATAACTTTGGCACGGACGGCATTCCGGGCTGCATCTCCGTATTTTTTGGGATCCAGGACACCGGGATCGCCGGAAAGATATTTCTTTACCGCCCCGGTGTAGGCGATCCGAAGTTCCGTGGCAAAGTTTACCTTGGCTATGCCCCGTGAAATACAGTCCATGACCACTTCATCCGCCAGGCCCGAAGCTCCGTGGAGTACCATGGGTACGGTAACAGTTTCTTTCAGGACGCTGATCAGGCCCGCTTTTAATACAGGAGTTTCCCTATAAACACCGTGGGCGGTACCTATGCCTACGGCAAGGGAATTGACTCCGGTCTTTTGAACGAATTCGGCAGCCTCTTCAGGGTCGGTGTAAGCGCCGCCGCCTTCCTCCCCATCCTCTTTTCCGCCGACTTTTCCCAATTCCCCTTCCACACTTACGCTGTTGGGTTCGCACATTTTTACTACCGATTCGGTAAGGGCAATATTTTCTCCCAATGGCAGTTTGGAACCGTCTATCATGATGGATGTATACCCGGTTCGCAGGGCCCGGGATGCAAGGGAAAAAGTATCGCCGTGATCCAGATGAATGGAGACCTCCACAGGCGATTTTTTTGCTCTGGCCAGCGTGATGGCGAAGTAAAGATCCAGGCTGCCGTACTTCAGGGTTCCGGGAGTAGTCTGAATAATAACCGGCGCCCTGAGTTCTTCGGCGGCTTCTATGATGGCCTGGATCATTTCCATATTCTCGGCATTGAAGGCGCCTACGGCCCATCCGCCTTCCCGGGCTCTCTTCAGCATGGATTCTGTATTTATCAAAGGCATAGTTACTCCTATAAGAAGCGGCGGTATCGCCGCTTATGTAAAATCGGACATTAACACGAAGTGTTAATGATTACTCCTATAAGAAGCGGACGTTTCGCCGCTTATGTAAAATCGGACATTAACACAAAGTGTTAATAATTACTCCTTGCCGGGACCGTCCGAAAAGTTTGAAAACTTGTTCGGGCAGCTTCTTTATAATCCTGTCGGCACATCGATAAATTCCGTGTCCAGATACAGTTCATGCGCGCAGCGTTCCATGACGGAACGGACTCCCCAGACTTCTGTGGCATAGTGTCCGCCGGCAATCATATTGATACCGTTTTCCAAAAGATGATGGTATACACTGTGGGAATTTTCCCCGGTAACGTATAGATCCACCCTCTCTTCAATCGCCTGGAAAACTTCAAAGGCAGCTCCTCCGGAAATCACCGCGCACATGAGATTTTCTTTTCTGCCGAAAGGATACACCCCCACCGGTCGATTGGCGCCGAAACTTATCCGCTTTGCCGCTTCATCAACGGAAAGCGGTTTTTTCAAATTACCCTTATAACCTATTTTTTTGCCATGATACATGCCGAAGGGCCTGGGATCTTCGATATCCAAAAGTTTCGCAAGAGCCGCATTGTTCCCCACTTCGGGATGCTGATCCAGGGGAAGATGGCAGGCATAGAGGGCCAGGTTATGATCCAGAAGAAACTTGAGCCGTTCCCGGTGGGAAGAAGTCAGGGCCAGGGGCTTTCCCCAGAAGAGGCCATGATGAACAAAGAGCAGTCCCGCTCCGGCATCCGCAGCCCTTTTGAAACTTTCCAGGCAGGCATCCACCGCAAAGGCTATCTTTTGAATCTCCCCGCCATCGTTATCCACCTGAAGCCCATTAAGGCTCGTATCGACAGAAAAAAATTCTTCGATTGCCAGGAAGCTTCTAAACCATTTATCCAGCTTTTCGGTCGTTATCATCTATTCGAGTATATACCGGAGATCCCCGGAATTCCTAGACTCAAGGAGCAGCCCTTCCCAGGAACCGCTGTCTTTATCTATACGGATTTTACCTGTTTCTTCTTCTGCCTTGAGAACCGAGGAGGCAAAACCGGCTATAAGACCGGCTGTTTTGACCGGATAGTCCTCTCCTGTCCAGATTTTTTTCCCCTTTCCCCTTAAAAGGAGGGAATATAAGGGTTTTGTTACCGGGATACTGCTGTAATCCAGCGGACCTGCCCCCGGAACAGCGGCAAGCAGCCGGGGCCCGGAAACACTTCGGGTAAATACCTGAAAAAGCGCCCCATAAACACTACCTGCCTCCTCTGCCCCTGTCCCAAAAGCCCTGTCGGAAACCACAAGCAGGATGGGTTTCCCGGTCTCCGGAGGCTCCGCAAGACCGGAAATTTTTAACGAATTGAGGTCCCTCAGCCGGTTCCGGAGATTGACACGGAAACGGAACATCGCTCCCGATCCTTCGGGAATGTCTTCGGGTTGATGTTCTTCTCCTTGCATGAGAGACCAGAAATTACTTTCTATGGTAATTATGCCGGAAATTTCCGGCCTTGTGTCATCAGATCCCCTGTTTTCGGCTGTATAGTACAGGGCGCCCCCTCCTCCGGCATTGTAACCTGCAAGAAAAATACTCTCCGTAATGGTATCCGGGCCGAAAAGAGAACCTTCCGCCTCACTGTTTTGTAGAAAACGGGGGAGAAGAAAGCGGAGATCCTCCAGTCTCCCGGTTTCCAGGCTTCGGCCTATGGCGTTGGCTTTGACCTGTACGGCTCCTTTCAGGTAAAGACGCAGAAAACGGCCCTGAAGAAACGGTGAAAGAATATATTTCCGGGAAGTTCCTCCGGCGGCAATGCCTGGGACTCCCCTTCCGGGAGGAAAAACGCTGCGGCCCGGCGCCATGTCCCGTTTATCCGGGCCCAGGGCCGGTGAGTCAAAGCCTTTACGGGAATATGTTACCGCGGTAAAACCGAGCCGCCTCAGTTCATCGCAAACCGGATCTATTACAGGAACCGAACCTGATTCCGGGGGGATAACAAGAATCAGGGGATGTTTACCTTCTACGGGACTGTCATAGATCCATACAAAATAGTCCCGGCCCTGTTTTTCGTCCCGAATAGGGATAGTCCGTACCCCTTCAGATACCGGAATTTCCTCTTCTTGCGGGGCAAAAAGGTAGGCCGGAAGGAGAAAAAGTCCCAAAAACAGGAGGGAGAGGGCTTTGAATAGAGGGTTTGGATAGCCGGAATCCTCATCGGAAAAGCCGCCGTCGTTCCCTCTCCGGTTTGAAGCAAAGCGGATAATCAGGATAAAATTGTAGGCAAAAGCGTATACAAGCAGGGGAATACATTCAAGCCGGAACCCATAGGCGGGAAAAATCCCCGCCGTGATGAACAGGGCGAGCAGGGGAAGCCAGTTGAGGCCGGGCAGTTCTTCAAGCGCCTTGAAAAAACTCTGCAACTGGGGGAGGAAAAGAAACAAAACTATAATTGTTTCGGGTATCCAAATCTCTTTTATCATATTTTTTATTCCAAAATCTACTTCCGAATGTAAATCCGGCGGAAAATATGTTGATCAATATGTAAATAAATCATATATTCATAATAGCATATAATACCAGGTTCGGCTTTAAGCGGTATTTAGCCGTATCTCCGTGTTTATGTGTTTCAAAGCCCCATTCTTCTTGAAGGAATATTTATGGCTACTGTTAAGGAATTGGTCGTCGATGAGGCTAAGATAAAAAAGGCCGTCCAATCGGGTATTCCCCTTACCATAACAACTTTTACCCTTCCCCATGAGATTGAAGTCTATATAGAAGAGGTATTGGCCGTCTTTCTCAGGCAGGTAGATCAGGAAAAGCTTAAAGATTATATCGTCTACTGTGTGCAGGAACTGGCGGTTAATGCAAAAAAAGCCAATACCAAGCGGGTTTACTTCATTGAACGGGGCCTGGATCTGGCAAATCCCGATGATTACAAGGAAGGAATGGCCAGTTTCAAGGAAAATACGCTGAATAATATAGGCCATTATCTGCAGCTTCAGAAGGAAAAGGGTCTCTACATCAAACTTATCTTCCAGATAAAGAAGAATATCATCCATATCGAAGTACGGAACAACGTGGCGGTAACCAAGACGGAGCTTATCCGTATCCATGACAAGCTGGCCCGTTCCCGGCAGTACAATAACCTGGAAGACGCTCTGGCTCAGGTCTTGGATGATTCCGAAGGCGCCGGTCTCGGTCTCGTTATCCTGGTGCTGATGCTCAAAAAGATGGGACTTGATGAGGACTGTTTCGATATTCTCAGTACCGATGAAGAAACCATTGTCCGGCTTATCATTCCTCTGGAGAAGACAAGGGTAGAAGGTCTCTCTATGCTTACCGAGACCATTGTCAACAACGTAAATTCCCTGCCCCAGTTCCCCGAAAACGTCATGATGGTTCAGAAACTCATTTCCGATCCCAAGTCCACTATGGCCAGTATTGCCCGGCAGATCTCCATGGATCCTGCCCTGACGGCAGATCTTCTCAAGATCGTCAATTCCGCCCAGTATATGCTTGCAAAAAAGGTAGACAGTATCTCCGATGCGGTCAAAATGGTGGGTATCCGGGGAATCAAAAACCTGCTTTACTCCTACGGAACCCAGAAGATCCTGGGAGACGAAACCGTGGAAAAGAAGCAACTCTGGGAACATTCCTACAAGACCGCTTTCTATGCATATAACCTTGTCAAGAATTTCAAGAAGGATCATAACCTCCTTGATGATGTATATGTGGCGGGTATCCTGCACGATATGGGGAAGATTATCTTCTCCAATGTACATCCGGATCTGCTTAACAAGATAAAAACCCTGTGCGGCGAAAAGAATTTACCCGCTTCTACGTTTGAAGACCTTGCCGCCGGTATGAACCATGCGGAAATCGGCGCTCTTATTGCCGAAAAATGGAATTTTCCCGAAGGTCTTATAGAAGCCATCCGTTTTCACCATGATCCGGAGAGCGCCGCTCCTGAATATCAGGATCTGGTCAGAACGGTGTATCTTGCCAATATGTTCTGTGAATATGAAGCCGGTAATATCGCCTATGATCAGATGGATCCGGCGATACTGAAAAGTTTTGAAATCGCGTCACAAAAGCAGGTCGACGCCCTGCTGGAACGCTTTTCCCAGGGTTTCAAGAAAGAAAATATCCATTAGCAGCCCAGACCTGCATCGCTATCCCGAAAGCCACCGATACATTGAGACTTCCCTTTGCCCCGTAAAGCGGGAAACACCGGCTAGCAGTTTGTTTCGCTTCGCGCGTAAAACCTCCAAAAATCGCCGATCAGGCGATTTTTTACTCTGCAAACTGCCAAAGCAGCCCGTTAATCGTGGTTTTTACGGTACGAAGTGGCGCAAAAACCTACAAGTGCAACAGGCTGCTAGCAGTTTGTTGCGCTTCGCGCGTAAAACCCCAAAAAATCGCCGATCAGGCGATTTTTTACCCTGCAAACTGCCAAAGGACGCCGGATAATCGAGATTTTTG
>JAIRNJ010000084.1 GCA_031258115.1 Treponema sp.
ATTTGAAATGATCTTCGTGAACGCAGATCCCTTTAAGAAAGATCTTTTTGCCGTTAAGAAAAATTTCCTCCCCCCGTGTACAGATCTCCCGGAAGCCGATACGGTCTTCAATCCGGCCGCCTGCGTCATCTTCGCCACTGGATTCCGCAAGCTTCAGGGTAAAATCATAGAGTTTGGGGTTTTCCGGGCTCCAGAGCTGAGGAGAAGCCTTGAGCCTGAGGGACGCCTTTCCGTCCCTTACAGGCAGTTTTTCCCGGATTTTCAGTTCGGGAATTTCAAGTTCCAGCCCGGCGCTCTCACCTTCGATGCTTATATCCGCCCGGATTTCCACGCCCTTAACAAGACGGATGAACCAGTCCTTGATAAAAGAAGGCCCGGTTCTGAGGAGGTAGACATCCCGGTAGAGTCCGCCATAGTTAAACCAGTCGGTATTATCCGTGGGGATCCGCAGGGGGCTGCGGCGGGCGTCTACCGTTACGATGATCCGGTTAAACTCCTGTACGGAGCCGCTTATCTCTACACAGAAGGGAGTTGAGGCGCCCCAATGAGTCCCCAGATATTCTCCGTTAAGGAAAACCGATGCCGCATAGGAGGCGCCCTCAAAGAAAAGGAAGGCCCGCTCGTCTTTTTTTTGAGCATAGTAGTGAAAAGTCCTTGTATAGATCCCGGCAGCTTCAAAGTACAGGTACTCGCTTCTTTCCATGTTCCAGCATGAAGGCACAGGCATTGTTTCCCAGGCTTCTGCATCCCAGTCCTCCGGTTTATTGCCGGGGACTTTTTTCTCCGTCCTTTGACGCCACCAGTGGGCCCTGCGGCAACTGTCGTAGAGATCCGGCGCAAAGTTCCACAGGCCGTTCAGGGATTCAAGTTTTCTGCCGTCTATGTTGATGAGTCCGCGGGCATCGAGTTTTTTTGCCCTGTATTCGGCTTCATAATCGCTGTTATGAATATCCGCCTGATAGTTTCCTGCCGCCATGCCATCCTCCGGGAATTCGGCCCCACGGGCCTTGAGATCATTCTTCCACCCTTATCAATTTCCAGACTTCGGGAGTTTCCTGCCCGATACGCCAGAAGCCGATATTCTTCACGCCCAGATCCCGGTACATCTCCATTCTTACCGCCAGCGAATAGGCGTCCTCATAGTAGACTTTCACCCCGACAGGGATTTCGTACTGAAAGGTCGGAATGCCGTTTTCCCGTTCAACCGTCCGGACTTCCTGCCTGGTCTTGAGTTCCTCAATGCCTGAATAAAGGTAGGCTTTGGACGGGTTGGTGTTTCCCCAGGCCCGGCCGTAGAAGGGGAGTCCCATGATGAGTTTTTCCGAACCTACGGTTCTTAGGGCGTATTCAGCCACCCGTTTGCACCAGGGCAGGGAAGCCACGGGGCCCGGAGCGCTGGTAGACCAGTGCTCATCATAGGCCATAACCAGAATCCGGTCTACCAGGGGGAGAATCCGGTCATAGTCAAACACATCGTCGGCAATGCGCCGCGTCCGGGCCGGAAGGGCAATGGTGAAAGCTTTGGAGCCCAGTCCCCTCCGGAGTTCCGCCAGAAAGGAACGGAACGCGGGCCCGTCCCGTTTCGGGATATTTTCAAAATCAATCTGGAGACCGTCGAAACGCCGGGTTTCATCGAGAAGATCACGTATCAGCGCTTCACGCTCCGCGCTGTTCTCTTTGAGGACAAAGTGTGTAAGTGAATAACTGTTACAGGCCGCAACAAGGTGAACCCGGCCGCCGAAACGGACCTTGAACCGGTTCGGTACATCGGTCAGTTTGCCGTAGTAGTCGATCTCCGCCCCGAAATAGCCGATGTCGGTGAGGGGCATATCCGGTTTCAGGGTATCTTCCCTTCCCGCAAGCAGATAAGCCCATACTTCCCGGAAGCCTGATACGGGAAGCGATTCTTCCGGCGGAGGCAGGAAAAGGATCTCTTCCGGTTCCTCTCCGGCAGGAACTTCCATTTCCGTTATTTCTATTTCAGATTCAGAAATTTCCGGAGTTTCAGGTTCCGTAATTGGTTCGGGGTCGCTTGAACAGGCTCCCAGGGCAAAAAGAACAAAAATCAGGACTGCAGGACGAACAAATTTTTTCATTTCTTTAATTCTAGCATATTGACCTTTTCTTTTTCTATATGATAATATTGGACTCGTGGTTATTATTCGACTATAGGAAATATACTAACCGGGAGTCATATCCGATGGGAATAAGTGAACGCAGGAAACGGGAAAGGTCGGAGAGGAAGAACGCCATCCTCCGCTGCGCACGGGATCTGGTTGTCGAATACGGGGCGGAGAAAGTCAGCATGATGGATATAGCCCAAAAAGCCGAATTGAGCAAGGCGACTCTCTACCTCTATTTTTCCAGCAAGGGCGTTCTCTTTCAGGAAATTTGTAACGAAGCCACCGAGCGATTCATAGAGTATTTCAACTCCCTGGTTACGCCCAATCTGAATGCGCTGGAATTGATACGTCTCTTCTGGAAGGCCTACCTGGATCTGTTTGGGCGTTCCGACGACATGATAGTGATATTCAGCATGAAGCAGTATATGCTGGCCGAATTTCCCTTTTTCCCGATTAACGAGAATCCCGAGAAAGCCGAATCCGGTTCATCCTTTGTCATATACACCATGATCGAAAACCTGATTGAACAGGGGAGGGTCGAAGGCATCTTTGAAAGCAGCATTAACCCGGGGGTTATTTCCAGAACCATTCTTTTTATCTTTTCGTATATAGTCGAGAACACGGTAAAGATGCCTAAATCATCGAGAAACGTCAGAACCATGCTGGAAGATCTCAAGAGTCTTTTGCAGATGATGCTCCGGGGCATTACGGTAGAAGGGGTTGACCGGTCGCAACTTTTGCTGCCGGATCTGGAAAATTTAAAGAAGTGAGGTATTCATGTATAAACTTTTCAAGCATCCCTGGCTTATCATCGCCGTCATTGGATTGATTACCGTTTTTTTTGCCCTGCAGCTTCCCGGAGTGAAACTTGACAATAACAATCTCCGTTTTGTGCCTGCCGACGATCCTGCCCGCATAGTCAGCGCCCACATAGACGATACCTTTGGAAGTTCCCTCTTCATCCTGGTAGGGCTTGAAAGGAAGTACGGTACTATTTTTGACGCAGAATTCCTGCGGATTTTGAAGGAATATGTAGCGCGGATTGAGGAGATTGATATTATCGGAGACGTAAACTCCATAATGACCACCGATTATATATCCGGTTCCGGAGACTCAATCCTCGTGGAAAGTATAGTGGGGGATGATTTTTCCGGCAGCCGGGAAGAACTTGAAGAGATAAAACGGAAAATACTTTCCTGGAAGCTCTATGACAGGGCTCTTGTCTCCGGCGACTTCACCGCTACCCAGGTTCTGGTACCACTGGACATTCCCATAGAAAAAGGGGGAAGTGCAGAAGTAATAGACAGCTTCATGAAGGTGAGGGATTCTGCCAGGGAGATGTTCGACGGTGTTGCCACGGTTTATGTAACGGGAATTCCCGTGATAAGCGCCACCATCAACGAGGCCGTCAATGCGGATCTGAGGCTTCTCATTCCACTGGTAATACTTATCGTGGTAGCGATTGTGTTTATACCTTTCCGCAGGGTTACTGCTACGGCTTTGTCCCTTGCGGCGGTGCTTATTGCGGTGATCTGGTCAATCGGGGCCATGCCCCTTTTCGGAATCAAGATGTCGATACTCTCCACGGTGCTTCCCGTTATCCTTATTGCCATGGGGAGTTCCTACGGCATCCATGTAGTGATTCACTATATCGAAGACATGGGACTTAAGCATGGCACGATGAATGATGAGGATCACCGGGCGCTGGTTTACCATATTTTCCGAAAAACCGGGAAACCCATATTCCTTGCCGCCCTTACCACCTTTGCAGGGTTTCTGTCGTTCTGTTTCACCAGGGTTGTGCCGATAAAGGAATTCGGGTTTTTTGCCAGTTTCGGGATCATGGTATCCTTTGTCATCACCGTTACGCTGATCCCCGCAATCCTCATCATCCGCGGCCCGAAGCCCATGAAGGAACTGTGGGCAGCAGGCGGAAAGGGCGGGCAGGGGCCTGTACGCGAAAAAATCGCCATTGCGTTTTCCGGTATCGTGGAGAAACGCTGGCCGGTACTCTGCCTTCTCGTGCTTATCACGGCTCTGGGGATATACGGGGCTTCAAAGATCATCATTGACAATGTGATGGTGGAATACTTCAAGGCCGACACGGATATTTTTAAATCCGATAAATTCATCCGGGAAAAATTCGGCGGTTCAAAAGTTGTAAGCGTTGTTGTGGAAGCCGATGATTCCGCCGCCGTCCTCCATCCGGACAACCTCGGCGCCATGGACAGACTTTCTGCGTATCTTGAAACCAGGGTGCCGGAAGTCGGCAAGACCATGGGTTTTACCGACCTTGTAAAGCGGATAAACCAGGTCTTTAATGTCGATGAAAGTCCGGAAGGCATAAGGGCCTCCGTTTCCGCCCCCGCGGAAGAAGAGGGTTTCGGATTCGCCTTTGAGACCGAAGAGGAGGGTTTTGGCTTTGAAGACGACGGAGACGATTTTGGTTTCGGTAGTTTCAGTGAAACCGAAGACGCCGAAACTGCGGAAACGGAAATTCCCCCGCAATACAGCGGCCCGGAAGAGAAGAGCGCTACTCTCGCTGAAATATCGGAACTTCTGGAAAAGGCCGCTTTTTCGGGAAACAGCGTAAACATGAGCGCCCGTGACCTGGTGCGTTCCTTCAATGCCCTTACCAACCATGAAGGGGCCGCGTACTATGAAGTGCCCGAAGATCCTGAGCGTTACGGAAAAAAAACCAAAGAGGAACTGGCGATGCTGGTTTCCAATTATCTGGTACTCCTTTCGGGGAATATCAGCGACTATGCAAATAAACCCATCGATCCGACCGCCATAAAGACTACCGTACAGTTGAGAACTATCGGACAGGAAGATACGGACAGGGGGGTTGCGGAAATCAGAAACTTTGCCGCCGCCAATTTCCCGGACAACGTAAAGGTTACCGTAGGCGGTTCGGCCCTGGTGGAAGGAGCGGTCAATTCCCTGGTGGTGCAGTCCCAGCTTATTTCGATCATCTTTTCAATTATTGCCATGTTCCTTATTGTGGCAATTTCCTACCGTTCCGTTTCGGCGGGGATTATCAGTATCATTCCCCTTTCGATACTTATTCTGCTTAACTTCGCCATCATGGGCTACCTCAGGATAAAGCTTAATCTCGCAACCGCCATGATCTCCAGCATCTCCATCGGAGTGGGAATTGACTACACGATCCACTTCATGGACGCCTTCAAGCGGGAGTATCTGGAGTACGGCGGAAAGGGGAATTTCCTCAGGGGCGCCTATTATGTTTCCGGTTCCGCGATTATCGTGGGCGCTCTCTCGGTGGGTCTCGGTTTTGCCGTCCTGTGTTTTTCCAAATTCAATATGCTGGCGGAATTCGGGTTTCTTGTCGCCATGGCAATGATGATAAGCGCCCTTTCGGGTCTTGTCGTCATACCGGTGCTGCTTTCGATTTTCAGGCCAAAATTTATCTATAATCCGGAATTAAATAATCCAAAATCAAAAGGAGAAAAGAGATGAACAGAAAGAATGCGGTCATTCTGTCAGTTCTGCTGGTTTTGGCAGTAAATGTGTTTTCCCAGACAGGCGCCAATGATATTATTGCCGCTTCAAGGGAAAGGATAAAGGCGGAGACGACATCCGCCCGTACCCGCTGGGTGCTCACGGCAAAAGACGGTTCAACTGCCGAGCGGCTCATCGATCAGTACAGCAAGAAGGGGGCCGGGGGGGATCGTGCGGTGATAGTGTTTCAACAGCCTGCAAGCGTAAAGGGAACCCGTTTCCTTACCATGGAAAACCAGGGGGCCGCGGACGATCAGTGGATATACCTGCCGAGCCTGAACAAAGTCCGCAGGATCGCTTCTTCGGAAGGTTCAGGCAGTTTCATGGGGACGGATCTTTCCTACGACGATGTTGGTTCTTCAAGCCGCAATGCCGACCTTGATACACACACCCTGCTCCGCGAGGAGGATTTCAAGGGCCATCCCTGCTATGTGATTGAATCAAAACCCAAGGATGCTTCCTATCAGTATTCCAGGATGCTGCTCTGGATCGACAAGGATTCAAAACTGAACTGGAAGATAGAGTGCTACGACAAAAAAAATACGCTGGTAAAAAATCTGGAGGTACTTAACGCAAAGGATGTGCAGGGTTATATTACCCCCACGATCACAAAAATGAGCACCCTTGCCGCGGGAACTTCCACCACGATCAATGTGGATATTATAAAGTATGACGATCCCATTCCCGAAAGTGTATTTACCACTTCCTATCTTGAAACGGGGAGACCCCGTTAGGCGGAGGCACTGGCGATGAAAAATATTTTTTCTGCGGGTATCCTCTTTGGTTTTCTGCTGATACTGCTGCCTCCCCTTTCCGCGCAGGATGATTTCGGCTTTGGTTTTTCCGGTGAAGAGGAGGGCTCATCAGGCGGAGGTCCCGCCCTTTCCGGCGCAGCGGGAAGTCCCGTGCAGATCGGAGGCAAGGCAAAGACGGAACTCCTTATGTACGGGGAGGATCTCTCCAGCGGGGAAAACCTTAAAAAGGTACAGATGGGTGAACTCTTTACAGGTTCCCTCAACTTCAGCGTTTCAGGTTCAAATGCCGACGGAATCATCAACCTCAATCTGAAACCGAATTTTGATAAACCGGCGGAGAGTCTCGAATTTGATGAGGCCTATGTGCGGGCATGGTTCGGCAGTTTCAGTCTTGAAGGGGGCTTGAGGAAACTTACCTGGGGAAAGGCCGACAGCCTGGGGCCCCTGGATGTGGTTAATCCCCTGGATTACAGTAACCTGAGCAGGATGACCAGCATAAACGACATAAAGATTGCCCGGCCCATGCTTCATGTTTCCTACAGTCTCGGCAATTTTTCAAAAATAGAGGCTGTATGGATTCCCTGGTTCGAAGGACAGCGTTTTTCTCAAAACGGCCGCTGGGCGTCTGCCATGCTGACCCGGCTGCCTGAAGAAATTGTAGAGGGGATAGGGTCTATCGATCCTGCGATTACTCAGGGCGGCTTCATGGACGGGGACGCCTTTAACAGTATCCTTAACAATACCATAGACGGTCTTTCCAATGATCTTAAAACGCTTGAATACACGCAGGGCGGACTGCGCTTTACTACGACCCTCGGTTCCAACGATCTGGGTCTGCAGTATTACTCCGGTTTCATACAGAGACCTTCCGTTACCATGAAGACCGCCAG
>JAIRNJ010000090.1 GCA_031258115.1 Treponema sp.
CTGTTTCATTTCATGCCGGAAATGGCGGCGCCTTTGATAAACTGCTTCTGAAACAGAAGAAATACAATGGTCACGGGAAGCATGATAAGCGCCGAGGCGGCAAGACACGCGCCTATATCCACGCTGTGAGCCCCGGAGGTGAAATACGAAAGGGCAATGGGCAATGTCATATTTTTAACATTTTCCAGCATGATAAGAGCCTGAAGGTATTCATTCCAGGAGCTAAGAAAGGTGAATATTGCCAATGCGGCAAGACAGGGGCGCAGGAGGGGGAGCATCACATTGCAATAGATCGAAATATCCGAAGCGCCGTCAATGAGGGCAGCCTCCCAGAGGCTGTCGGGAATCCCTTCGCAAAACTGACGGCAAAGAAAAATACCGAAGCCTGAAACCGCCGCGGGAACTATCAGGGCAAAGAGTGTATTGTAAAGCCCCAACTGGTTTATGACGAGAAAATGGGGAATCATAATGGTCTGAAAAGGAACCATCATGGAACCCAGGATCACCCAAAACAGAACGGTTCGGCCGGGGAATTTGTACTTTGCAAAAACAAAACCCGCAAGAGAACTGGTAAAGAGGACAAGGCAGGTAACGGAAGCGGTCACAACGACACTGTTTCTGAACCAGTCAAAAAAGGGGGTACGTTTAAAAACCGTACCGTAATTCGCCATAGTCCAGTTGATGGGCAGTATCCTGTAGGGATTCCTTACCAATTCCTGGGTTTTCTTGAACGTGTTAAACAGCATCCAAAAATAAGGCACAAGCATCATGAAAAGGAAAAAAGCGCCGATTAGAATAAAGAAAAGTTTGAAAACGCCGGATTTTGCCTTCATTCCCTAATACCCCCAGTCAACCTTATTTAAACGCTGAGAAATAATAGTGAATATCATGATCAAAGCCAAAAGAGCCAGGGATATTGTCGAAGCGTAACCCATATTCTTTGAAACAAAGGCTGTGCGGTAAATAAGGAGGGAAAGCACAAGCCCTATATCATTCGGCCCGCCGTGGTTGTTCTGCATAACTTCAAACTGGGCAAAGGTCTGAAAATAGAAAATCAGGGTCATGGCCAAAACAAAACACATGGTTCTGGCCAGGAGAGGGAGGGTTATTTTAAAGAAGCGGCTCAGGGGCCCCGCCCCGTCTATGACCGCAGCCTCGTAAAAATCGGAAGGAATGCCGTCAATTCCGGCGCAGAACAGAAGGATATTGTAGCCTATGTCCGCCCAGAGGCTGAAAACGATAATGGCATTCATAACCGTACCGGCCTCGCCGAGCCATGCCCTTGGCGCAATGCCAAAGAAGCTTGAGAAGAACATATTGATAAGGCCGAAGCGCTTATCGTACATCATTCTCCAGATAAAGCCTGTAGCCGCCAAAGGCGCAACGCAGGGCATAAAAAAGATCACTCTGAAAAGAGAACGGATTTTGTTTCGCTTAAAAGCGCTTATAATCTGGGCGATAAGCAGAGTCAGAACAATGTTGAACCCGGTAGACAAAACCACAAAGTATACGGTATGACCAAAGGCTTTATAGAAAACAGGATCTTTGGCAATCCTGACAAAGTTTGAAAACCCGATAAAGTGATTCTCCGCTCTGAGGGGGTTGTAATCAAACAGGGAAATGCCAAGTCCCAAAAATATCGGAACAACCTGAAAGACAAGCATAAAGAGAAAAACCGGGGTAAGCACTACAATTACAAATTTGGTATTTTTCATAAAGCGCCTCCCCGGTTAAACCCGATCTTTTATTTTACCGCCGCGTTTAACTCATCATTCAGCCGTTTGACGGCAGCGTCTACATTCAATCCGCTCTGTACCATATCCACAAAAACATTGACCAGGGCAACCTTCATCACATCGGTATTAATATAGCCGATATGCTGGGCCCCGTCCAGAACATCCACAATGGGTTTGACATAGGGCAAAGCGTTAAGATATGCGGTACTGGTAGCGGCCGATTTCTGGGGAGGAATCATGCCTCTGTCAATTGCCATCTGTATGAGGTTTTCGGTCCTGTGACAGTACTCCACAAATTTCCATGATTCCTCGGGGTGCTGGGTACCGGAGTTAACAGCCTGGCTCCAGCCTGTTTCGGCCACCCATTTCTTTTCCGGCCCGTAAAACGGAAGGGCAATATAGTCAAAGTCTATACCGTATTCAGAACCATACATTTCCTTTCCCGTAGGAATAGTCCAGAAGCCTCTGGGCGACATAAGACCGGTGCCGTTAAATACTTCATACTCGTTGTCAAAGCCGGATCCCAGGAAGGTACTAATATCGGTGAGATGGTCTTTTACCACATAATCGACCAGGGTCTGAAGAGCTTCCTTTCCAATGGGTGTATCAAAATTGAACCTGTGTCCGCCGTCCTCAAGAAAGTTTCCGCCTTTGGAGACAATCATGGCTGTATAGGTGAAAAGCAGGGTATCGTTGCTGATGAAATTCCAGCCCTTAAGTTCAAATGTACCGTTATTGTAAATTCTGTGTTTCCGGGCTATGTCTATCATCTCGTCCCATGTCTTGGGATACGCGATGCCGTGTTCCTCAAACCATGGCTTGAGGATGAGGAGCCCGGCGCCTTCCTGATTGAATTCAATGGGAACGCCGTAATACTTGCCGTCATGATAAACACCGGCCAATACAGGGTCATAACTGTCATTCTTGATTACGTTGATCAGCGCGTCCGGAGCGGGAGACAGCGCGCCGGTCGGGGCAAAATCCAGAATCCAGCCGCCCCAGAGTTCGAAGATATCCGCGCCGCCGGTTTTTGAAGCCAGAGCCGTCTGGGTTTTCTGCTCAAAATCGGCGTAGGGGAAAGCTTCAATTTCGATCTTTATGCCGGGGTTTTCCTGCATAAAACCGGCCGCCAATCTATCGTTGGAGTCGTTCCATGGAATGTTCTGGTGCGTCCAAAATCTCAGGTTCACAGTTTGTGCACTGCCGCCGGCAGCGCCTTCCTTCTTTGAACACCCGGCGGCAAGCGCCATAAGCGCCGCCATCACTAAAACTAAAACAGATAAATTTCTTTTCATCATCATCCTCCTGATAGACAGACACTAAATAGTGTCTGTCCACAAAGTCGGTTACTTTGCGGACAGACCTTGCATTTGCATACGCAAATGCGGTTTTTAAGGTCGTCGCGGCATAAATGCCGAGTCTATAATGTGTCTACATTATAGACAGACTCTAAATAGATAGCGATTTAAAGTAATCCAGGAAAGGCTTATTTTTTTCGAGCATCTCCCTGGTCATGTTACGAATTTCCGTCATCGAAAGAACGCTGGAAGTCAAAGGATCAAAAAGGACAGCCTGGAATATTTTTTCGGGGTTGCCTTCTATTGCACCGGCTATGGCAAGCTCCTCACAGCGGCTTGAGGTATTGACCAGAATCGCCAGATGATCGGGAAGGGAGCCCACGTAGAAAGGTTTGATCCCCGCCTTTGATGCCAGAACCGGAACCTCTACACAGGCCATGGGCGGCAGGTTTGGGACGAGTCCGGTATTGGGCAGGTTGCCGTTAAACTCAAAGGGAGTCTGATCCCCAAAAATCGCGTTGAAAATATTGGAGGCGTATTCTTCCCCCCGTTTAAGATCCACTTCCTTCGAATCAAGTCTCTTTTTGAATTCTTCTTCCCAGGTTTTCTCTTTCTGCGTATATTCATTGAGAATATAGGCATAGACTCCCGGATTCCAGCCGGTTCCGTGGGTGCAGTATTTTTCGATTAAGTCCGGCCGTTTTCTGAACCACGCGTTATATTCGGAGTTATGTCCCGAAGATTCAGTGGGATAATAGCCCAGATTGAGGAACATTTCGTTCCGCACCAATTCCTCGTTGTATATTTCAGGTTTGTTGAGTACCGCTTCCCGGAGAAGGGGATAGGCATCTTTTCCTTTCCACTTGTATTCAAGATAAAAAGCCTGATGATTGATCCCGGCGCAGGTATAGGAAATATCTTTCTTTTCCGCGCCAAGCCAGCCGGCCAGCATGGCGGCAGTTCCCTGAACGCTGTGGCAGAGGCCGGTAACATTTACCGTGCTTTGTTTTTGAAGATAACTGCAGAGCAGAGCCATGGGGTTCGTATAATTCAGTACCACCGCATTGGGGCAGAGCTGTTCCACATCCTTTACGATATCCAGCATTACCGGAGCGGTACGGAGGAAACGGAAAATCCCCGAAGGCCCCCGGGTATCCCCTACGTTGATATCTACTCCGTATTTTTTTGGTATTTCAATATCGTGGCGCCAGACATCCACGCCCCCCTGAAGGATGGTGATGAGTACCCCATCCGCCCCGGCCAGGGCCTTTTTCCGATCCGTAGTGGCGTGCACGGTAGCGCCGTAAGAGCCTGCCTCGATCAAGCGCTCCAATGCCTTTGCCGCGTAACCCAGGCGGCCTTCATGAATATCCACCAGATAAAATTCCGCGTCTTTGAAACTGTCGAAACTCAGGATATCCCGTGTAAGGCCCTGCGTGAAGCCCAGCGAACCGGCTCCGATAAAAACAAATTTTTTTCTCATGATACCTTCCTTAAGATTAAATCAAGATATTATATCGTCATAACAATTGTAAAACCAGTTTGAAATCCTGTCAACTGAATTTTTTCCAGCCTGCAGGAAGATACTGCAGATTTTCCCTGATAAGCTCATTGAGAAGCCGTTCAGGATAGTCGCAGTTTGCAGTTAGAGGATCCAGATACGCCGCCTGAAGCAGCAGATCTTTATCGCAGTTAAGCGCCGAATCAACCAGAAGATCATACTCCCGGCCCAAAATATCACACTTGGCGGCTATTCCGGCGGGAAGTTTTCCCACACTTTGCGGATGGAGACCGAAGCTGTCAATAAAGGCGGGAACCTCCACTATCATGTTCCGGGATACGTTTTCAATATAACCCCTGTTTTGGAGATTTACCATTTCGGTTGTCACTTCTCCTGCGGCCAGGGCTTTTATAAAATGCGTGGCCGTCTCTCCGGATCCATCCAGAAATTTTTCATGTCCCCTGTTTTCCTTTATAAGCCCTTCGAGATTTTCCCGGTCATTTTCCCGCCATTCGTCTATTGCCTTAAAATCATTGTTCTTCCACGCGAGGTTCCGTTCCTTCATCACCCTGTCCCTGAGAAAAGCGGAAAAAAATTCTTCGACATGCCTGTCTCCCGGGGCAGGGTAGAGTCCGAAAATCCGGTAAAGATCCCGGGAAACCTGCTCCTTTTGACCAAAGCCGGAAGTTTCAAGGGCTTTCTGCAGCTTCGGATAAACATCTTCCCCGTCTATCGAAAGCCTGGTGAACCAGGTTAGATGATTTACCCCCGCCGCTTCATATTTAAGCCGCTCCGGTGAAACCCCGAAAACCTTTTCGGCCAAATCCCGGGCCGTATCGGGAGTTCCATGACAGAGACCGAAGCAGCGTATTTTTGAATATGCCTGAATGGCAAGACACTGGGCTCCCTCAGGATTCGTGTAATTTATAATATAGGCTTCAGGACATACTTCTTCCATCTTGCGGGCAATGTCCAAAGCCAGGGGGATTGAACGGAGAATGCGAATCATGGCGCCGGGGCCTATGGTATCCCCTACCGATTGGGCAACTCCGTGTTTGGTACAGATTTCTATGTCCTGCTTCCAGGACTCAATGCTCCCTACCGCATAGGTAAAAAAGACAAAATCCCCATCCTTGAGCGCCGTCGAATAATGGGTGTGGGATTCTACAGTAAAGTCCCGTCCGGTATACGCCACCAGCCGCTTTACCCCTTCGCTGACACTCCTGAGTTTTTTTTCGTCAATATCGACCAGGGC
>JAIRNJ010000166.1 GCA_031258115.1 Treponema sp.
TCGTCCATCTCCGGTAAAAAATACGCTACACTCTCTCGCCGGGCCAAAATCCTGACGTGTTCCATCTCCCCCGCCAGTTTTGCCCGCTCCTTGGGAGCCTGCCTTAAGCGACTCCGGGCGACCCAAATTCCCGGCTCTCTATAAATCCATTCCTCATCAGGAAACAAGGTATAGGCAAGAATACGGCTTTTTTCGGCGTTCTCATAGGAAGGGCCGGAATTGTCAGAGATCATAACCCATCACATCTTTCCCAAAATAAAGGCGCTTGTGCCGGGAACCGCCGCCCTTCCCTCAAGGCGATCCAGGGGCCGGATTCCGGCGCTCCGGCCGTTTACCAGAAGATCCCAGCGGCCCTCGCCCAGTCTGAATTTCATCTCTTTCACGGACGGATTGAGGATCACAATGAAGCGGCTGTAGGCTGATCCGGCGGCAGGGGGAGGAAGCCCTTCCCCATTGAGGCTGTACGCGATGCCCCGGGCCGTTTTAAAAAACCGGAGCCGCTTGCGGATCTCAGCGGAAGAGCGGAGAGTAAAGGCTCCATACGTTTTCCGCAGAAGTATGAGGCCCCGGTAATACTCCGTCAGATCCATGAATGCGGCTTTCCTGTTCCAGTCCAGCATATTCACGGAATCGGGGGAAGCAAATGAATTCTTTACTCCCCCCTTTGTCCTTGCCATCTCTTCCCCCGCAAGAAAAAAAGGAATGCCCTGGCTTGAAAGAACTATTGCGGCGGAGAGTTTATTCAATGCAACGAGTTCATCGTCCCCTAAACCGGCGCCGGAGAGTTTAAGTTTATCCCAGAGGCAGTGATCGTCGTGGCTTGAAGCATAGTTGATGCAGCGGGAAGGCTCCCCTGCCCAGAAGTTTTTTGAATAATGTACCTTTTTAATATTCACCTGGGGATGCTCTACCGCGGCAACAATGCCGAACTTTATGTCTTCCACCCTCTTTCCGCGGCCGTTTACAAAACCTCTGTCATTCTCGATCGTGACGCTGCCCCTGATCCCGTCCCTCATGTCATCGCTAAAGAGGCCGATCCTTTCATTGAGGCGTCTGCCGTTCTTCTTGAGAGCGCGCAGATCTTCTGCAAGGGGAGAATCTTCCGCGGCCCAGCCTTCACCGTACATGATGATGGAAGGATCGATTTTATCAAGTTCCCAGCGGATGATGTTCATGGTTTCAATGTCGTGGAGTCCCATAAGGTCAAAACGGAAACCGTCAATCCTGTATTCGTCCGCCCAGTAGCACAGGCTTTCCGCCATGAATTTCCGCATCATCTCCTTTTCGGAGGCAGTTTCATTGCCGCAGCCTGAACCGTTTGAAAAAGTTCCGCCGTCATTCATCCTGAAAAAGTATCCCGGAGCGAGAATTTCAAAATTGGATTCTTCGGCTGAATACACATGGTTATACACCACGTCCATGATCACCCGGATTCCTTCTTCATGGAGGGCCTGTACCATGGTTTTAAATTCCCTGATACGCACGGCGCCGTCAAAGGGATCTGTGGAATAAGAGCCTTCGGGAGCGTTGTAGTTTTCAGGATCGTAGCCCCAGTTATATTCGGCGGAACTGCTCTTTGCCTCGTCAACGGAACCGAAATCGTATACCGGAAGAAGATGGATATGGGTGATTCCCAGCTCCCTGATATGATCCAGGCCCGTAGTTACCGGCCTTCCCCGGCAGAAGAAAGCAGGGCTGTCGTTTACAGTCCCTTTTTCCGCAAGCCCCGCATACTTCCCCCTGTGTTTGATTCCCGAATGCGGATGCATGGAGAGATCCCGCACATGCAGTTCATAGATGACAGAATCGACAGGGGCGGCAAGAGGAGGTTTTGCGTGAGTCCTGAAACCCGGAGGATCGGTTTGCTCAAGGGAGAGTACCATGGCCCTTTTGCCGTTTACGCCAAGGGCTTTTGCATAAGGATCGGTCGCCGTCATGAAACTTCGTTTCATGTTTTTTGCACTTAAGGATTCTTTATCGTTCCGCGTTACCCCGTATACATAGTATGTGTTTTTTATATCTCCCCTGACTTCCGCATACCAGAAGCCTCCGTCTTCCTGCCTCATGGCAATATGTGAGTGAGGACATTCATCGCTCCTGCCGGAAGCGTAGAGCAGAACTTCTACCGAATCCGCTCCGGGCGCCCAGACACGGAAGCTTGTCTTTTCCGGGCTGTATACGGAGCCCATGGAAACCGGCTCAAACCGCATCTTCTTTTTCACCTGCATCGTACCTGGCGGAAATATGGAAGGCAAGCAGAATCTCTGCAAGATAAAAAACCACGATATGCAGTACGGGAATAAAAAAACCAAAAAAGGCGGCAGGAATTACGGGGATGGTGGAGGACATCACAAAAATTCCAAAACGATCCTTGAAAGAGAATTCTTGCGAATTCCAGCGGTTAAGGCCCAAAAATACCGCTCCAAGGCCGAAAAACACAGCCTGCAGTACGAGAAGCACCAGAAAAACAAGGAACAGCAGGGGAAGCAGCACCCTGCCTCCGTATCCTGCCAGATACATGCCTTCGTTGAAATCCGCTTCCGTAATGCTGCCGGGAACTTCTATAGTGAGGCGTTGAAACAGTTCCCAGGGACTGAGTCTTGCAAGACTGTGCATCAGCGGGATGTAAAGCATGGCGCTTATCAAAAAGAAATGGAGGAGCGTGAGGGGCCCCTTCATTCCCCGTACAATTTCTACAAAACGGCGCAGGTCTCCGTTGGCCAGCGCCGCCGCCATAAAATATTCCCGCAATCATTCTCCCTTGTTTGCGCCGGCCATGAGCCCTTCCAGAAGGAAGCGCTGGAAAACCATGTAGAGGATCGTGATGGGTATTGCCACAAGGACACTGCCGGCGCAGAAGGCGGTAAAGTCCTGTGTCGTCCCGTTTATAAGATCAAAGAGGCCGATAGCCAAAGTCCGTTTCTCGCTCATGTTGATGAGGTAACGGGGCAGCATGTAATCCATCCAGGGGCCCATGAAGCTGGTCACCGCGATGAAGAATATGATCGGCAGGGACAGGGGCAGAATGATCTTGAAGAAGAGCTGCAGCTTTGTAACTCCGTCAATTGAAGCCGCCTCATCCATTGATTTTGGAATGTTGAGCATGTAGCCCCTGACAAGCCAGATATTCTGCGGAATACCGCCCGCAACATAGACGATGATCAGCATGAAAAGATTATTGAGCATGCCGAAGTTCAGGGCCACCATGTAGAGGGCGGTAAGCCCCATGAAGCTGGGGAACATCTGCAGTATCATTACAAAGAGAAGCCCCATCTTGCGTCCGCGGAAACGGAAACGGGCAAACACAAATGCCGTCATGGTATGGAGGACAATCGAAAAGATTGTGGTGAACACCGCCACAAAGAGCGTGTTGCCGTACCAGGCCAGGTAATGCGTTTTCTGGAAAAGCCGGATATAGTTTGCCAGGGTGGGATTGTCCGGAATCATGCTTGAACGGGCAATGCCGTTCTGCGGATTGAGGGAGGAACCCACAACCCAGAGCAGGGGATAGATTACAATTACCGCCACGATTAAAAGTTCCAGATAGATAAAGATACCGCTTACGATTTTTTTTACTTTATACAGTTTCATACGCTGCTCCTTTGGGGAAACGCCGATTGAATGACGCCAATGTTTCCCTAGTCTTCCTTGAATGCTCTGGTACGCAGGAGATTCCATGCGGAAACCGATGCTACGATAATGAATATGAATATACTCAGGGCCGAGGCATAGTTGTACATCCTCTGATCCAGCGTCAGCTTGAATATCCAGGAGATCAGAATATCTGTTGAACCGGCCATCTGGAACGAGGGATTGGGCGGCCCGCCTCCGGTAAGAAAGTAGATCATGTTGAAGTTATTGAAGTTGAAGGTAACGCTCATGAGGATCTGCGGGGCCGTGGAAGCGATGATGAAAGGAAGCGTAATCTTCCTGAAAACCTGGAACACATTCGCGCCGTCAATCTGGGCGGCCTCGTACATTTCCTGTGGAATGGTAGTCATCAGGCCGCTTATCAGCGCCATAAAGTAGGGGAAGCCGAGCCACACATTCACCAGGACAAGACAGAGCCTGGCCCAGAATACGTTTGACAGGAAAGGAATGGCATGCTGAATGATACCCGCTCCAAGAAGAAGCTGATTGACGGCCCCTTCGGAATTGAGCATGGCCCTGAAAACCAGCATGGACACAAGGCCGGGAACGGCCCAGGGAAGAATGAAGATCCCGCGCCACACATTCCGCAGTTTTACTGCCTTTGCCCGGAGAATCAGGGCCTGGAAGAGCCCGAAGGCATAGGCGGAAAAGGTAGCCAGAAAAGCCCACACTACAGTCCAGATAAATATCTGCACAAAGGTGGAACCCCAGATCCTGATTTTGAAGATGTCAATAAAAGTGTTGAATCCGTTCCAGTCTACAAGACGGCGCGGGGGGATAAAGTTTGCGTTGTAGTTAGTAAAGGCCACAAGAACCGCAAAGATAATCGGAACAAGGGAAATAAAGATAATCAAAAGTATGCCGGGGGTGATCATGATGTACTCAAAGGAATCGCGCCAGAGTTTTTTGAAATACTGTACGCTGGATTCCGTCTTCCTTCCGCCGCTCATCCGCTTTCTGGTTTTCCATGCATCGGTAATGTTCCAGATCCAGATTGCCGCAAAGATTAGAAGTACCAGGAGGGAAATAATACCGGCCAGCATGAGCATTATCGAATGATCGTAAAAAGGCTGGCGGGAACTTTCCCTGGGCATCGTGCCGAGGGTAACAAGACCCCACAAGCCTTTGACAAAGAAACCGGCATTCCTGAAGCTGGGCTCCGCAGTCCCGGAGAGGATATTGGCGCTGCCGGAAAAAAGCTCCACGCCGGCAAACAAAAGCTGAAACACAAAGAAAATAAGCGCCTTTATCTTCTGTTTATTGATGAGCTGCCCGGAACCCCAAATAACGGCTGAACAGATCGGCGGAAGGAACTTCATTTTATTTACCTCGATTTACCTGCAATCTGCAATGCGTTGTCGTAGGTTTCCATGGCTTTCTTCTGGGCTTCCACAGGGCTAAGCTGATTGTCCCAGGTGAAGGTAAAAAGATTCTTGAGTGCGTCCCACATCTGGTTTACTTCCGGAATGGCCGGCATGGGATCCGCATAGGGAGCCTGTTCCATGATACCCTTGAGCAGAGAATCGTCCCGAAGGCCGGGGATGCCGCTCACGTCCTTGTAGGCCGCAAGCTTGCCCGTAACGTTGAACTGGATCGTCGCACCTTCAACGCTGGCAAGGAAATCCGCAAAGGCAAAGGCCGCATCAAAGTTCTTGCTGTAGCTTGAAACCGCGGCAATAATGTTGCCGCTGAAAGACCGGGGCTGCTTTCCTTCAATGGTCGGAAGCTTGGTGATACCGAAATTGACGCCGTTGATCTTGGCGTCTCCGATTGCCCAGGGCCCGGTAATGGTAAAGGGCACCTCGCCGCGCTGAAATGCGGCGACGGTGGTATCCCAGCCGGCGTCCGCCACATTGACATTAAAATACTTGCGGAGGCTGCTGTGGAATTCGATTCCCTTTCGCGCGGCTTCGCTGTCGAATCCGGGATTCTTGTAATCATCCATGTTGGGCCCGAATATGCTCATGCCGTAGGCGGTAAGGAAGAAGTAGTTGTGGTAGGCATCATCAACCTGCCAGCGGAGCGCATACTTGTTCTGCGAAGGATTGTTCCACTTTTCCGCAAAGGCCTTGATCTCTTCAAAGCTTGTGGGAACCGGAGTATCCCCCAGAAGATCCTTATTATAGAAGAAGGCAATGTTCTCCGTGGAAATGGGCAGGGCATAGAGTTTTCCGTCGAAAGTGCAGGTCTTGATCGACGCATCCAGAATGAACTGCGAATAGCGGGTCACATCCTCCGCACTGAAAGGTTCGCAGATATCGTCGATGATCGCGTTGCCGATATGATCATGGGGCATGAGGAACACGTCGGGCCCGATACCGGCAGGCCCGTCCAGGGACACTTTGCCCCGGCTGTCTACGTTTCCGACATTCTGATAGCTCACCTTTACGTCAGGATACCTGGCGTTAAAGGCATTGATGACCGCCGCAGCCCACTCGTCATTATCAAGCCATACCATAAGTTCGCCTGAAATTCCCCCCTCTCCTGCCCCGGTCTCTCCGGCAGCCTTCTTTGAACAAGCCGCCATGGACAGGGCCAAAAGAACGCAGAGTACAGAAACAAGTATCCGCGTCAAAATGATAGTTTTCTTCATTGTATCATCCTCCTGAAATGCTGATGTCTGAAATTTTTTCAAAGGTTTGAAAAACATCATATTTCTATAATAATACGATGCAAAAATAATACAATATCCAGGAAAAAAATAACTTACGAATGCAAATTTTTAAAGTGAAGCCCGGTAACGGCCCAGGAAATGCAGATCCCTGGTTTTGGTTTTCAACTCCTCCACCGCGTGATCAAATGCCTGTTCCGCCTCGGGAATACTTACATCGGCATAGAACAGGTACTCCCAGGGCTTCCCCTGGATGGGACGGGATTCCAGCTTGGACAGATTGATCCCCCGTTCACTGAGGATCTTGAGGCATGCAAAGAGGCTTCCCGGCTCATCGGACACGGAAAAAACCATGCTGGCCTTGTTCGGGGAGCCGGAACCCAGGCTGGGAGGAAGAGCGGCCTTGTCCCCGATTTTTCTGGAGATGATGACGAAACGGGTGTAGTTTAGGGGGTTGGTCTCTATCCCCTGCTTGAGCACCTTGAGACCCTGAGCCCTGGCCGCGGCCTCGCCGGCAATGGCGGCCACCTTTACCGCCCCCTCCCTGGCGATGGAAGCTACCGCGGTGGCCGTGTTGTTCCAGGGTTCCAGGATCCATTCGGGATGCTTGTCCAGAAAGTCCCGGCACTGGGCAAATCCCTGGGGATGACTGCGGATGATGCTGATGCCTTCAATATCGGCCTTTTCGTCTCCGATGAGGCAGTGAACGATCCTCAGCTTGAGTTCTCCAACCATTGCGATATCCGGATAGCGGAGGAAGAGATCGTAGTTTTCATGCACGGAACCGGCAAGGCTGTTCTCAACGGGAACCACGGCGAAGGCCGCCGAACCGTCGAGCACCGCGTCGAAAACAGCCTTGAAACCGTCAAGCTTAAGACGCGGCGCCTCTTCCCCGAATGCGCGAAGAAGGGCCTGCTCGGCAAAGGCGCCGCTTTCCCCGGAAAATGCAACCGGAAGGTCTGCAAGATTCAGATCCCGGGAGGAAGCTTCCGCATTCCCGGTCAGGGCATTGTGAAGGCGGATATGTTCAGGCCGCGGTGTTCTCAGTAGTTCCTTTCCAACCACCGGGGAGAGGGCTTCAATGTCCCGCATGAGCCGTTCAAACTGCTCGGGGTAGAGGGACTGGGGGCCGTCGGACAGGGCCTCGTCCGGCCGGGGATGCACCTCCACGGTAAGGCCGTCCGCGCCCGCGGCAATGGCCGCCAGGGCCGCGGAACTCACCTTGGCCCGGATTCCAACCGCGTGGCTGGGGTCCACGATCACCGGAAGATGGGAGAGTCCCTTGACTACCGGGATGGCGGAAATGTCGAGTGTGTTCCGCGTATAGGTTTCAAAGGTACGGATCCCCCGCTCGCAGAGCACCACATCCTTCGTTCCCGACGCCAGGAGGTATTCGGCGGAGAGGAGCCATTCTTCTATAGTGGCGGAAGGCCCCCGCTTCAGGAGAACCGGCTTCCCCAGGGAACCGACTTTTTTCAACAATTCAAAATTCTGCATGTTCCGGGCGCCTATCTGGAACATGTCGGTAAGATCCTTCATCTGAAGAGCCAGCTCGGGAGAAACTACCTCGGTGACAATGGGCATGCCCTGCTCTTCTCCGGCTTCCTTCATGTATTCAAGACCCTCCATGCCGAGACCCTGAAAGGCGTAGGGACTGGTTCTGGGTTTATAGGCGCCCCCCCTGAGCATCACCGCGCCGCTTTCCCTCACCCGTGCCGCGGTTTCCCGGATCTGCTCCCGGCTTTCTACCGCGCAGGGGCCGGCAATAACGGTAATGCGGCTGCCGCCGATCTGTACGGAAACACCCTTCCCCGCGTCGACGCGTACTATGGTATCTTCGCCGTGGGTTTCCCGGCTCACCAGTTCGTAGGGTTTACTGGTGGCGGCTACCCGTTCTATGCCGGGCAGCAGTGCCAATTCATGAAGATCCACAACTCCCTTGCCCGCAGCGCCGATGATGGCGTCTTCGCCCAGGAACTGTTCCCGGACCTGAAAACCGCGATCCTTGAGATAGATGCGGATCATCTCCCTGTCGTGGTTTGAAATTCCTTTTGACAGCACAACAATCATGTGTCCCATGATACGGATACGGAAGCTTTTGGGCAACTCCTCTACAGGATAAACGCATAGGAACGTAATTATCCGCGAAACGAGAGAGAAGAAGAAT
>JAIRNJ010000176.1 GCA_031258115.1 Treponema sp.
CGGGCAACAACAGCGCCGCCGCCATGCAAAGGACAAAGGGCTTATTCATTGGTTTTCTCCTGTTTCGGTTCAATGTTAAAGCGCATCCCCAGCGTCACGGTGATGCCCGGCATGGGGTATTCATAAAAAGACTGATAGGAAGCGTTGAGAAGATTGCGAAATATCGCAAAGGTTGTCAGGTTATCGCCTATTTTTTGATTGATATTAGCGTTGAGGAGAAAGTGGGAATCCAACATGGTTATATTTGCGGTATCCGAATAACGCTCACTTTCAAAGTGTCCGGAAATCAGAAAAGAGCCGGTTTTCCAGGACAGGTCAACAGAAAAACCAACCGTATGATCGGGCATATAGGGGATGCGTTTTTCCGAAGAAAAGTCATATCCGTAACTTAACAGATAACTCAGCATATACTGGTAGGTAAGGGAGGGACTGATCTTGATGAAGGGTCCTTTGGGGAGGGGAATAGCAACACCGATCTTGCTGTCAAGCCCGAAGAAAGCAGCCGCGCCCACATTTGAGGGCCTCCAGACTCCGTCATCCCCAGGCGCCCAGTGAATGGAATCGCTGGTATATTGGGTAAAGAACGTAGCGTCGAGACTGAATATTTTGTGCCGGTAGGCCGCCCCCAGATCCGCCCCCCAGCCGTCTTCGGGATTCAAATCAGGGTTGCCTGCTACATCTCCCTGATCCGGCCAGTAGATATCTTCAAAATCAGGATTTTTAAAACTACGAAAGTAATTATTCCTAACCGTGAGATCCTCCGTAACAAACCATGCAAAACCGAGTTTGGGCACTGGCACAATCTGAGAAGCGCCATTGCTATTGAAGATCGCTTTTATTGAGGGAATAATAAGAAACTGATCAACAGGTTTTATTTCAAAAGTCAGGTAAAGGCCGCCATCGTGCTGGTCATGCCCCTTCATATCCGTGGAATCAAGGCTGATATACCGGTAATCCCCGCCGCTTTTAAGGACAAGCTGAGAGAAGGGATACCAGCTCCATCGGTTTATCGCCGTGATAATATGCTCGTTATGAAGGGAAGAAGCGCCGGCGGGAGGCTCATAGCCCAAGGTTCCCCAGGTATGACTTAGCGAAGCTTCTGTGGCGAGATCGTCCCGAAAAGCCCGAGACATATCCAGCATGATGTTTTGCCTGGTGGAAAAGTCTTTCTGTTTTCCCCTTATCTCAGAATATCCATTGATGGGAATATTTTTATCGCCATAGTAACCATCGGCAGATACAATCAATTTCGAGAAATCAGGCAAATTGTAAACAAAGGAAGCATTTATTCCTGCATCATAAACTTCATTGTTTTCTTTGCGACGGGTCCGCTTGTAGGGATCCTGATAAAGATAATGATTTGCCGCCCGGTTGCCAAAAGCGCTGGCAGACCAGGAATACTTTTCAGCGCCATAGACAGCGGAAAGGGTAAGCTTCTGGGCGTCCGCAAGATCCTGCCATTGAGGAGAGCCCCTTTCCCCTCCGAGTATGTAGTATTCTCCCGGTAAAACCGCCGTATTAGCTGAACTAGCCCCTAAGCGCAAACCAGGTTTCTGGTCTTTTACGGTAATGATATTGATGATGCCGCCCAAAGCTCCGGTAACATTGTACTTGCTGTCGGATCCACCGTAAATAACCTCAATGCGATCAATCGTGTTAAGGTCTATCTGACTTATCTCAAATTCTCCGGACATAGGGGAATTGACAGGCACCCCGTTGATTAAGTAAGCAATCCGCTCCGAATCGAACCCCCGCATATTGATATCTGTTTGATTCCCGTAAGCGCCGTAACGAGTTACGCCAAGGTTTAGAGTTTCCTGTAACAGGGTTGCTAAATCCGGCGCCTGGATGCGGTCTATTTCTTCTTTAGTGACAAGCTTCTTTTCCTGGGTTGTTTCGGGACTGCCAACCACAGTGATACCCTGTTCGTCCTCCATGGACAGAAATTCATCGTCAGAAAAATCACCTTCACCCTCCTGTCCATTAAGGGGCACACAGAGAAAGAGAAGACACAAAACGATGAGACCCGCCGGGAGAAACCTCCCGGCTTTTTGACGGTTTGGACTCATTTAACGATTAAGAGTCTACTTTGGTTTGTGCGGTTACGCCACTCCATCCGGCATAGAGAAAATTATTTTCTGTGTCTATGTTGAATTTCTCCCTCGCCGCGGCTAGAGTAGGCACTTCCGAAGCTATAAATTCAACATCGGTCTCATCGTCTCCTTTTGCAGGATTGGTGTCAGAAGCGCTATAAGGATTGGCAAGTTTTATAGTCTTATTTGTCATATTGAGATCGTGAAACATTACAACAACAAAATTACCCGGTGGATCAAACGGACCTCCTGTTTGAGTGTATGCATAATCCGGCGCCGGTCCATAAGTCCCGGAAAAATATTGCGGCTTTTTAGTGGTATATTCGATGTACAACATTCCCGAATTTTTTTCATCCGTAAAATACTGTACCCCATGAATTTTTGCTTCAAATTTGGAAACAAACGCATCGTCGGCGCCGGAACCATACTGAATAGTATCAACGGCGATCTTATAAGCATCAGTGCCATAGCTCCCGGTAAATTCCCATGTTCCAATCAGCGGAGAATCGGATCCAAGTGAAACTAACGGAGGCAGATCATCATCCTCCATAGGGCAACCTGCCAGTAGCAAGGCCCCCGCAACGAAGCCCAGAACAAGAACCAGAGAAACCGCCCGTCTCAAGACGCTGGTCCTCCTGACTGAAAAAGAACGCGTAAACATAGCTTACTC
>JAIRNJ010000182.1 GCA_031258115.1 Treponema sp.
CCCAGGCCCTTTCAGGCGGGAACGGAATTTTCGGCCAAGGGAGAACCCCTGCGGCGGCGGATCAACATCAACTACGCCAGGGAAATTCAGGCCCTCTTTAAGACTGAAAATCCGCGGGGCCTTTAGTGTTCTTTTGAGCGCGAAAAGTGGAAGAAAACCAAGATTTAACTGTAACGATCGATGAGACAAATACAGAACACGAATTGAACGAATTTGACCTTAAAAGGAAATGCTATGATTATGCCCGGCAAGCCTTTCAAGGCAAGAAATTTATCAATAAGGAGACCGGAAGGGAAATCATTGTCTCTAAAGACGGCCTTGGGGAGTGGAAAAGCAAGTCAAAGTCCCGTGAGCAAATGCTTTCCGTCAAAATTCTCGGCCGGTTGCTTGAGACCGCCAGCTATATGCACGATGCACAAGACAAAAAAGGCAGAAAAAATATTGAAAATCTCTCTTATTTTGCCAAAAACTGTAAAATCAATGGTACAGAATACAAGGCCGTCATAACCATAAAGAAGATAAAAAACTATGGCGACAAGTACTATCACCATTACCTGGAGAACATAAAAAAATAGAGCCGCGCTCAGGTCTAACTCGTCCTGCCGGTGAAACCGGATAACAGACGAACCTCTATTGCACGGCCCTTGTAGGGTTGCCCCACATGTATAAACATAGTCCAGGTTTTTTATCCTGTCAAGTACCGGCAAGAGAGAATCCGAAAGCCAAAGTTCGTGGCGTCCTATTTGTGGTTAAATTGGGAATTAGCGTTTAGTGTTCTTTTGAGCGCGAAAAGTCCCGGTAGGCCACAATAGCCCTGCGGGCTGAATCAAAGGCGATGCGGTCCGGATCTATTTCATCAGGCCGCAGGAATTCTATTCCCGCGATTTCCTTTTCTTCCGGGATCAGATCTTTTTCCAAAAGCCCCGGCGCGGAAAGGGTAAAAAACAAATCGCAGGTATTGTAGACGATGTTCTTATAGGGGTAGACATTGGCGAAGGAAGCAAGAAAGGTAAATGCCGCTTCACCGGGGGGCGTCCAGCCCAGCTCTTCCCGGATTTCCCGGCGGAGCCCTTCCAGGGCCCCTTCGCCCAGGTCCACAAAGCCGCCGGGGAGGTCCAGCTTTCCCTTGCCGGGTTCCTTGCCCCGGACCAGGAGCACAATCCTGCCGCCCGAGTCGATAACGCAGCCCGTGGCCGCCGCGATATTGTGGTAATACGAGAAGGCGCAGTCAGGGCACTTAAACACCTTTTGGCGTTCAAAAACGATTTTTTCAGATCCACAGGAAGGGCAAAACTTAAACATACTACAAAAATATCATCTACATTGAATAAGAACAAGCTCCTGGTGTATAATCGCCCTATGATAAGCGAATGTTCATTGCAGGTACGCAGTTACGAGTGCGACAGCTACGGCCATGTCAACAACGCCAATTATCTTAATTTCCTCGAATTTGGCCGTTATGAATTCCTCAAAACCATAGGCTTCGATTATCCCGCCGCGATAAAGGCGGGCTATGGGGTATACGTGGCCCGCGTCGAGATCGATTACAAGAAGTCGGCCTTTACCGACGACGTCCTTGTGATACAATCCTGGCCACTAAAAAAAGGCGCGGTCAGCGGGGTCATCGCCCAGAAAATACTGAGGGGCGAAGACGTGATCGTAGAGGCCAAGGTTACCTGGGCCTTCGTGGACTCCAGGGGCGTTCCGGTCAAAGTCCCCCCCCAATGGGATCTTCCGGGGCTCAAGCCCGGCGGCGGATCCGGCTAGCAGTTTGTTAAGGCTAATTAAGATTCCGTGGGCCATTCCCTGGTCTTATTCGACGGGATAATACCAAAAAAGGCTTTATAAGCCCGGTAAAAGTTTGAGTAGTCGTTGAACCCCGCCCTGTATGCCGCTTCTTCGGCGGTGCATCCTTTTAGTATTTCCTGCCGGGCCATGACCAGGCGTTTTATCCGTATATAGTGGGTGACCGTCGTTCCCGTTTCCTTGCGGAAGATAACGTTCAGATGGTTCCTGCTAATATGAAATTCCCGGCAAAGCGTGTCCAGGGAAACGGAGTCATGCAAGTTCCGGTTCAAATATCCCAGCATGGCCTGAATCCGCTCGTCCTTTGGCGCCGGACAGACCAGGTTTTGCAAATAAAGCTGATAAATATAGGTAAGCAGCGATACCGCGCGGTGCCTGACCGCTATCTTTTGCAGCGGTTCTTCCATGTCCTTGCAGTTAAACAGGGATTGTACCAAAAACCCTATCCTGTGCATGGATACATCAGGATAATACAAACGGGAAGCATGAAACATCTCCAGCAGCAGAGATCGTTCCGCCTCGTCAAGCAATTCGGGTACAAAATGAACCGAAATGCGTTGGTGAGGGCGAGTCGACCGGGCGGTAACGCCGTGAAAATTCTTGGGAGGTATCAGCAGCAGACTTTCCGGGTTCATCGTGTAATGGCGGCCTTCGATCCGGTAATCGACATCTCCCCGGATAAAATAATAGATTTCGTATTCCGCGTGACAATGTATATCGGAGTATACTTCGTCGGTCTCCTGGGACCAGGCATAGAGCAAATCCGTAGTTAGAATATCCCTTTTTATCATCCTCCACCGCCTCCGGCGGGCTTATCCCGCGCAGCTTACCGAGCCAATCCCCTTCAAAATCGGGATATTTGCAAGGTTTTTGTTATTTTTTACAATGTTATTCCAAAACTTCCCGCGGTACAATAAATAATTATGAAGAAATTCAACTTCATCATGATACAAGGGTATCCGGAAACCAGGGCCTTTTGTCAAGGGCCGAAAATAACTTTTGTTTATAATAGCGATATTATTTCCCCCCCCCCCCCCCCCCTCATACACACAATCACCAGATTCTGAACTGATCACTAAGCAAACCCGGAACTTGCTCCGCCGAATCCGGGCGGGGTGGTTTTTCGGGTTAATTATAGTACGTGCGCGATATTACCGGCTGACGGTCTATGGTGAA